>JAUVYZ010000254.1 GCA_030602845.1 Phycisphaerae bacterium
GGTGAGCACGGCGCAGCGAGAGTTTACGGTGGCCAAAAAGGCGCAAGCCCCCAGATGGTAGAACAACTCGAAGAAGGCCTTGCGCACCTGGCGGCCCTTGTCTGGAGAAATCTGCAACGCGACATCAGCAACGTCCCGGGCGCAGGAGCAGCAGGAGGGCTGGCCGCAGGTGCTCTGGCCTTTATGAATGCCACTGTCGTATCCGGTATAGAGACGGTAATGGCCCGCAGTAACCTTCAGGCCGAACTGGAATCCACCGATTGGATTATTACCGGCGAGGGTTCTTTCGACCAGCAGTCCCTGCGAGGAAAGGTCGTCTCCGGAATTGCAAAAATGGCCTCAGAATCACACACTCGTCTGGCCGTCCTTGCAGGTCAGGTTACTGTGCCACAGCAAGAGTATCAGAAGCTGGGGATTATCACCGCCATCGGCTGCCGAACAAATGATATGTCCCTTGACTACGCACTGAGAAACAGCCGCGTCCTCCTTCACCGTGCCGCACAACGATTCGCAAAAGAACATCTGTTCTGACCCAGCACCAATTTTTGAGTTTTCCATATTATCTGCAAATTGGTGCTGGGCACTAAAATTGCAGCTTGTCTTATTGTCTTGGGCAAATTAGAATATAGCCGAGCCGTACGTTTGATTATTGACTTCTATACTCATTATTGACTATTATATCGTTTATCGTTATGGGTTCGATGCTGATATATATTGCTGTTGTTTTGTTTGTTGCTTACTGGGGTTTGGGGCTGATACTCTATCTTATGCAGCCGACATTTTTGTACAGGCCTGTGCGGGAAGTCTCCTTTACGCCGGACGAATTGGGGCTGGATTTTGAAAGTGTAGTTTTCAAAAGTGGCGACGGCCTGCTGTTGAGCGGCTGGTATGTCCCTGCAGAGAGTGCAGAACTTACAGTTCTGTTCTGCCATGGTAACGGTGGGAATATGTTCCACCGCTTGGATAGTATAAATATCTTTTATAATCTGGGATTGAATTGCTTTATCTTTGACTATCGCGGCTACGGCAGCAGCGAGGGCAAACCCGGCGAAGAAGGAACATATCTGGATGTTATGGCAGCATACAAATGGCTGACCGAAGAAAAAAAAGTATCGCCGGCTGATATTATTATCTTTGGCAGGTCTCTGGGCGGTAGTATCGCGGCACAACTGGCAAGTAAGGTCGAGGCGAGGACTTTGGTTATTGAGAGCGTTTTTACATCATACGTCGACATCGGCAGAAAATTTTACCCTTATATGCCCGTGCGGTGGTTTGCGAGATTCAGCTACAAAACAATCGACTATATCAAGGATGTTCTCTGTCCGGTGATGATAATTCACAGCAGGAATGATGAAATTGTGCCGTTCGAGTTTGGTCTGGAGCTGTACGAGGCGGCGAATGAGCCGAAAGAGCTTGTCGAGATATTAGGCGGCCATAACGATAGCTTTTTGGTATCGGGTGAGATTTACAAAAATGCCTGGACGAATTGGCTGAAATTCTTGAAAGAATGTAAGAGCCAGGCCGACCGCCAGCAGGCTTCTTAATAGTTCGTAGTGTGTAGTTCATAGTTTTTAGGGCGTTCTTTTCAAATGTTCTTGGAGGAGATACTTTTATGCAACGAAGTATTATTCCTGCGGCGTGTTTGATACTTATTGTACACGCTCTCAGCGCTTCAGGTAAGCCTGTGGGGGCAAGCCCGTACGTGAAGTGGGAGAACGGCCCGTCGCACGATGCCGGGTTCTTTCCCATTGCCGTCTGGCTGCAAAACCCGGGTAAGGCCAGGCAGTACCACGCCGCCGGTTTCAACACGTACGTCGGTCTCTGGAAAGGGCCGACCGAGCAACAGCTTGCGGAATTGAAAAAGGCCGGCATGAAGGTCATCTGCCGACAGAACGACATAGGCCGCAAATACATTGATGACGATATCATTATTGGCTGGATGCACGGCGACGAGCCGGACAACGCACAGTCATTGGGAAAAGGCAAGGGCTACGGTCCACCCATCCCGCCGAAAAATATCATCGATGACTACCGGAAGATTCGCAGCGCCGACTCCACGCGCCCCGTGCTTCTCAACCTTGGCCAGGGTGTGGCCTGGGACCGCTGGCACGGCCGCGGTGTCCGCACCAACCACCCTGAGGATTATCCCGAATACGTCAAGGGCTGTGACATTGCCTCGTTTGATATCTACCCGGTCGCCCACTCAAAACCGCAGGTCTCGGGAAAACTCTGGTACGTCGCCAGGGGTGTCGAGCGGCTGGTGAAATGGACCGAAAGGGAAAAAATCGTATGGAACTGTATTGAATGCACCCGAATCAAAAACCCCACGAACAAGGCTACGCCACAGCAGGTCCGATGCGAGGTCTGGATGTCCATCATCCACGGCTCGATGGGGCTGATTTACTTCGTCCACGAATGGGAGCCGAAGTTCAATGAGTCTGCCCTTCTCAGCGACCCGGCGATGCTCTCGGCAGTTACCGCAATCAACCGGCAGATTATTCGGCTTGCGCCGGTGTTGAACAGTCCGACAATCAAAGATGGAGCAAACGTGTCGTCCGATAACAAAGATGTCCCTGTCGCAGTTATGATGTAGAAGCACAAGGGTGCGACGTATCTTTTTGCCGTGGGGATGCGGAACGGCGGGACAACCGCGACGTTCACCGTGCCCGGCCTGGCGGGCGGGAGAACCGTCGAAGTCCTCGGCGAGCCCAGCCCCTCCGAGGGGCGGGGCGAGAATCGAACAATCCTCTCAAAGGATGGCGTTTTCAAAGACAGCTTCAGGGCCTGGGACGTCCATCTTTACCGAATCAGGCAGGCAAACCACGATTAAACGCAGAAAACGTGGAAAACACAGAGAAAATTATCGGGACTACGGCTGGGCCTCCGCCCAGACGAGGTAGTCGCCGTTTCCATAATTTCTAACGCCGCAGAGATGAAAAAATAGCTGCTCCAGCGGCGATTTTGCTCGAATTTTCCTCCACCGAATTTTTGTAAGACTTTGCAAACAAGGAAGTTACGCATTTTTGCACAATATTATCAAAAAATATGCCTGTTCTGCTCTAAAAATGTTAAAAAATTTTTCTTGACGAACAGGTGGTTAATCTGGTATAAAAACAGTTAGCGAAGCGTGTGTAAGCTTGGTTTACTTGC
>JAUVYZ010000245.1 GCA_030602845.1 Phycisphaerae bacterium
GTGGCTGTGTGTCTGCCGGTCTCGTCTGCTTCGGGCGGAGATTTTTCTCTTGACAAAACCGGCCTGATGCGGTAATACGACGTGGTAATATTTCTATCACTGTCGGCGAGCTGCCCGTTTAGGCCCTCGAAGGGCAGGAAATCCCGGGCCCTGCCGCATCCTGGTCCGCTTGCCTTGCAGCCGCTGCGCAGCGGCTGCAAGGCAAGTACTAATCTTATGGCAAAGAACTATACCAATATCAAGAGAGGATTAACTCATAGGGAAATGTCAGATTATGGTAAAATTGGAAGGCTTGGTTTCGTAGCCAAGCGTTTAATATGGGGAATATCTGTTTAGGCGAGGCAAGAATGAAAAACACTCAATCGAATCCACGGAGCCTGATTCAACACCCATTCAGAGCGTGCCGGCTGCTACCGTGTTCCTGCGGCCGCGCAAGAAGGCTGAGAGGGGCCGTTTACTTCTTCCTTTTTGTATTTGCCGTTCACGGTATAGCCGCGTTCGGATCCGAATCTGTAAATCTTAAACTCACAGTCGAGCAGATCACGTTCGGACCGAAGCATCACTTCTTCGGCTATATAGGTCAATCGAAAACAATTCCCTGGGACGCCGGCGGAAGATACATTCTCGCACTGCGAGTAGGATATCACGACCACATGCCCGAGCCGGGTGACGCGGCTGAGGTTGTGCTAATTGATACTGAGCAGGCAAACAAGGTTGTACGCGTGGATCAGACCCGCGCGTGGAATTTCCAGCAGGGAACGATGTTCTACTGGAATCCGGCTTCGGCCAAGACACAGTTCTTCTTCAACGATCGCGATCCGGACACAAACCGGATATACACGGTTCTGTTTGACATTCGCAAGAAGAAACGGGTGCGCGAGTTTCGCTACTCGGACACTCCGGTCGGCAATTCCGGGGTCGCTCAAAAAGGCGGCGCATTCCTGGCCATCAACTACGCGCGCATGGCTCGCTTGCGACCGGTCACCGGCTACCCCGGCGCCTTTGACTGGACCGTCGGGCAAAAGGCACCAGACAGCGACGGCATTTTCATAATCGATCCGCAGTCGGGCGAAAAGCGTTTGCTTGTGTCCTTCAAAAAATTAGCCGACCTGGTGCGTCCCATCAACCAGGACGTTGACAAGGCTTCCCTTTACATCAATCACACCCTCTGGAACCGCAACGACGACCGCATTTATTTCTACTTGCGGGGCAGTTACAAGTCGCCGATGCGGATCAACGTACCGTGTACAATCAAACCGGACGGAACCGGCCTAACCTCGCACCAGACTTTCATTGGCGGCCACCCCGAATGGGCGCAAGGCTCTCGGATCATCGGGCAGCAGGGAAACCGCCAGGTCCTTTACGATGTGGACAAGAAGGAAATTGTTGGTCAACTCGCAACGCCGGAGATCATCGGCAAACCCGGAGGAGACATTTCGCTCTCCCCCGACGGCAACTGGTTCGTCAATGGTTTTGGCTCCAAGGGAAAGAACTACTATATCATTCTGCGACGGACCGACGGCGCTCACGTCCGCTCACCGGGCTTTAGCCGGGGACCCTACCTTAGCGGAAACTTGCGGATCGACCCGGCCCCGCGTTGGAACCGAACGAGCGACGCAATCCTGGTTCCCGGCTACACCGAGGACGGAACGCGCCAAATGTTCATCATTCGCCTCCGACAGAACGCTCCTGACGACTATAAATGAAAAGCAAGCCATCGCAGGCCGGCGGCGTCGAGTTGGTGAGATTCTCGATATTGATAATTGGGGTGGCGTTTTTCTGCGGATTTGCTATAATTGCACTATCTTGCTATGCTCGTATTGTGTCGTATTTGGTGAGGCATACCTGGGATGACATAAAGAGCATCGCTTCGAATGACGAATTGAGGAGTAAACATTTATGATAAGGCGTATTGCCATTTTAGGCTCGACAGGGTCGATTGGTAAAAAGGCGCTGCGGGTAATCGAGGTGCTTAATTCGTCGCTCGTCGCTCGTGGCTCGTCGCTCGAAAAGGAGAAAACGGAATATGAGATTGTTGCATTGAGTGCCCACAGCAATGTTGAGCTGTTAGCTGAGCAGGCGAGGCGATATAAGCCGAAGTTTGTCGCTATCACAAACACTGATTATACAGGGTCGCTTCGCGAATTGGTCGGTGATTTGGATGTTGAGATTTTGGCCGGGCCGGATGGTTTGACAGAGATTGCACAACTTGACGAGGTCGATATTGTTCTCACCGCAGTTGTTGGAGCGGCGGGTCTGCCTGCGGTGCTTGCGGCTGCGCAGAAAGGCAAAACGCTTGCAATCGCGAACAAAGAGCCGCTTGTTATTGCGGATGAGCTGCTTACAGCTACTGCGAAGGAAAATGACAGTACTATTTTGCCGGTGGATAGTGAGCATTCGGCGATTTTCCAGGCGATGCAGTCGGGTTCGGCTGATGAAGTCAGTAAAATCATTTTAACGGCATCCGGCGGGCCGTTTAGAGAGTCCAGTGTTGAGGACATCCAGAACGTAACGCGTCAGCAGGCCCTTTCGCATCCTGTCTGGGACATGGGGCCGAAAATCACCGTTGACTCGGCGACTATGATGAATAAGGCACTTGAGGTAATCGAGGCCCATTGGCTTTTTGATATGCCGGTTGAAAAAATAGAGGTTTTGATTCATCCGGAATCAATAGTTCATTCACTTGTCGAATTTGTGGACGGGTCGGTAATAGCGCAGCTCGGTGCGCCCGATATGTGTCTTCCAATCCAGTATGCTTTAACGTATCCTGCGCGTGTGGTGGGGATTGCCAAGCATCTGCAGCTCGATGAATTAGGGAAACTTACGTTTGAGAGGCCTAATTTGGAGACGTTTCGCGTGCTGTCATTGGGTTTTGAGGTTGCCCGTACGGGCGGGACGGCTGCGGTTGTTTTTAACGCTGCGAACGAGGCGGCGGTGCAAGAATTCTTGGCTGGCAGGATTAAATTTGTTAATATAGTCGAACTTATTGAACACTGCTTGAACAAACATAATGTAAAGAGGCGTGTGTCGCTGGAGGAGCTGCTTGAGGCAGACGCCTGGGCGAGAAGAGAGGTTATTGAATGTCTAAAGCAAAAGGTTCTTTGAAGGGTGCGCTGCAATACGTTGGAAAATGGGAAGCCGGTAAGAATTTTCGTCGGTTCCTGTGGTTTATTGTCTTTGTCGCAGTTATTTACTTAATTGTGCGAAACATCGGTGCTTTTGGCAATGTACTGCTGGTTGTGCTTGGGTTTGGGGCGGTTGTTTTTGTTCACGAATTCGGTCATTTCATTGTTTGCAAGCTCTCGGGGATAAAGGTTGAGGCATTTTCAATCGGATTTCCACCTACTTTTGTCGGCGTTCGAAGGATTGAGGGTGGCTATCGTGTACGCATTTTGCCGAGGTTCTTCCCGAAGGAAAATGACGAGTCTGGCGATGGGCGGTTGAGTTTTAC
>JAUVYZ010000153.1 GCA_030602845.1 Phycisphaerae bacterium
TTCCAGTACAAGGACCAAGCCACAACCGGCCGTGGAGACGGCGAGAACTACCATATCGGCTTCATTGATATCTGCGATACGCCTTACCCCGAGACAGTCCAGGCCTGCCGCGAGGTGGGATACAGTCTGTATGAATATCGGCTCAACGCCAGGTAAGCCGTACCTTTGGCTTCGTACACCCGATTGCTGACAGCGCACCTGCGCTTTCGCTTCTACAAGTGATACGGGTGGCGCTGCGGCCGAGACATCATTCGCCGGGCCTGCTCGTCGCCGACTATTTCCTGCTTGACCGGGTCCCACTTCAGCTTGCGGTCGAGCATATATGACAGGTTGCCCAGGATACACAAATTGGCTACGCCAACCGCAGCCTCAATATTCATAATAGTCTTGGCACCGGTCTTGATACCCTTGAACCAGTCTTCCTTATGCCCCGGGCTCTTGTACACATCCTTGCCACCGGCAGGAAGCTGCCACTCGCGGGCCTTTTTCTCCGCCCACGTCCCGCCGTCGCCGCCCCAGTGAATAAACTCACCCTTATCACCGCGGTAAATCGCACCATAACCCGGCCGGCTAATCCTGCCTCCCGGCTCCTTGCCGGTCCTCTTCTCCACCGGCGGCAGCTTCTCGCGAGGCATTTGCCTCCAGGTCAGCACCCAATCCGGATCCTTGAACGTATACGTCACGTCCATCAACACGGCGCTGTCCCACAGGCCCTTCTTCGGCGCCGTACCTATCGCCTCGACGGTTACCGGCCCGGTGCCATCGGCACCCATCCACCACATCGCACAGCTCATCACGTGGGCACCACGGTCGCGGATTTGCCCCCCGCCGGACTCTAACAACCAGCGGAACACACCGTGGCAATACCTCTTATTATATGGCCGCCAGCGCAGTGGCCCCAGCCACATATCCCAGTCCAATTCGGCCGGCGGGTCACTGTCCGGCACGGGATTGTTGTCCTCGGGGCTGGGGTAGTGGAAGCAATCGACGCGACTGATGTGCCCAATATTGCCGTTGACGAGGTATCGGTGAGCCAGATATGCCTCCGGCTGGGAACGTCCCTGCGAGCCGACCTGCACCGACACCCTGTTCTTCCTGGCCGCAGCGACCATCGCCTTGCCCTCCTCGATTGTGCAGCACGCCGGCTTTTCCACATACACATGCTTGCCGCATTCAGCCGCATGCACCATCTGGACCCCATGCCAGTGGTCCGGCGTCGCTATCACCACCGCATCGATATCTTTGCGCTCGAGGATGTAACGGTAGTCACGGTAGGGTTGCACGTCCGCACCTGCTGTTTTCACGGCCCCGGCCAACCGGTTCTCATCCGCATCGCAGACCGCCGCGATGTTCACCTCGCCTCTGTCGCGCCTTCTCACCATATCGCGCAAATGATGTCCACCCATTCCACCGACGCCGATATGGGCCATAGTTATGCGTTCGTTCGGCCCGATTCTGCCCGGCCCTGACCAAGCGCAGGATGGAATGAAGTACGGCAAGCCAACTGCCGCCGCACCCGCTGCAGCAGTCGCCAAAAACTCTCGCCTATTAAGTTTGTTCGATTCTTTCATTGTTCTATCACCTTTCTGTTCTCTAATCTCCTAAACACCGAATAAGGTGCCAAAGCAGCATTTAAGAGAAGCTCTCTGCGCTACTCTTTTATCGGCTTGACGCTCGTTTTCTTCGTGGGCACCAGCTTCACGCAGCGAAGTCTGCGAACCCTTACTCCGCGCTGCCGCAGCGACTGCGCGATGTTAAGCTTGAAGTCCCTGGGCGCAGCTTTCAGTCCGGCTTTGAGCGCCGCAATGGACTTCCTGCCGGGAATGCGCTGCAGCACCATCCGGGCGTCCTCGCGCAGCTCCTTGTTCGATAACAATGCGGCAATTGCCTCGACGGACTTGTTTCGACCAATCTCAGAAAGCATCCAGAGCACTTCACGCCGGACCGGTGTCGGCTGGTTGTCGCTCAACAGCGCAATCAGCTCGGCTGTGACCGCCCTCTTCTCGCCGCCGGCGTCGGGGCGACCAACGTGGCGAACGACCTTCCACAAGCCGCGCTTAGCCGCACGCGCAACTTCAAGGTCTTTATCTATCATCACTGTGGCCAAAGGCTTGACCGCCAGCGCTCCAACTTCGCCGGCACTGAGCCACGCGTCTGCCCGCACCTTGTCATTCTTGTCCTTGATTCTGGCAATCAGTTTATTCACCGCTTTGCTCTCCGCGGCATTAGCCGTTCCGGCCGTCGCCACAGTAGCCACCGCTGCAAGGGACACTTTTTTAAGCTTGTTGTTAGACATATTTACCACCCTTTCTTGTTACTTAGATTTCACAGATAACTTCTGAATCGATTGACATTTTACCTCCTCCATTGATTTAGTCAATGATTTATTTTTCCAGTTTGCCTTAATCCGCTTCTTTGTACGCTATTCTCACAAAAGCGCATCGCAGAATAAAAAGTGCCGCCGATGTATCCCGTTAACCCTCGCCCGCCGGGACTTGACTATTAGACGGACGGCAGCAATTTACGCGATATGAGATTACTCGACATCAGCGATGTCGTTCTGGGGCTTGCCGACCAGATAAATTCTGTTTTTACCGCTGCGTTTGGCCTCCAACAGTGCCCTGTCTGCCTGCTGAAAAAGCTCCTGTATTGTAGAACCGTCGCGTGGAAAGCTCGCCAGGCCGCCACTTATTGTCAGAACCCCTTTTCCTTCCGGGCCTAACAAATGCAGTTCCGTTCTCTTTAATTCTCTTCTAAATCGCTCCGCTATAAAGATCGCCTCTTTAGGATGTTCTGCAAGTGCTGAACGTCTCTCATCTTCTGAACTGCCTGATTTCAACATCGGGTCATCCCAGAAAACTACCGCGAACTCATCACCGCCAACTCTACCTACAACATCGTGTCCACGACAGCACCGCCGCATCAAAACAGCAGCTTGTCTTAAAACTTCGTCGCCCGCCGAATGACCGTAAACATCATTGTAATGTTTGAAGTTGTCGATATCGAATATAAGAAGTGTCACCTGCCCGTTTTCGCTCCTGGCATGCTCAATAATTTGTCTGGAAAACTCCCAGATATATCTTCTATTCTTCAGGCCGGTCAAATCATCCTCTGTAGCCAGTTTTTCAAGCTGCCTTATTTTCATTTCTGTCGTTGCATCAACAGTGGCGAGTGCAGCAGTCTCAGCCTGGGCAGAGACATCTCGTGAAGCACCAGGCGTAGCGCCAGCGAGATACGAGATACGAGATACGAGATGCGAAAAACGGATTGGACAAATCAAATAATCATCCGCCACATTTGTTCCATTAGACGCCGAGCCAACGAGCTGTATCGCTACCGGCTCTTCACACATCTGCGCCAGAAGAATAATTTTAGCTTCGGAACTAACGTCTCTTAAGGCCTTCAGGGCCGAGCTTAATTTAGCCGACATTCCGGACATCACAACGCAGATTGCCCGGAAGCTGTTTTTTGCCACAGCCTCGATTGCATCAGGCATACTGGCACGAACTTCACAGGGCTCCTTTGTGATAGCACCGGCATCTAAAAAGGCCCTGCTAATATCACCTATCAGCAGAATTTTCCGGTTATCTGTATCAGGGGCGTTCATTTAGCTAAACCTCAGGTAAAACAGCTTATTATCGCCTCTTATGATAGCATAATTTGCAGAAAAGTCAACCCCAATCCCCGCCGATCCGCTTGTCACTCCAAACACAGCCGAGGAATCTATTGTAATAAAGACCCAGCAGGGCAACCCAAAACTATATGTCGGTTCAGGAGCTACAGCGAGCGCAGCAAAGAAAGGGCGAACCAAATAGCATTGCCTATTATTCCACTGTCGGCAGGTCATCCAGAATCTTTTTGACTTGCTCGACTTGCTCAGTATAAACGCTATTGCGATACAACTTGATAAAGTTCATCAGAGTTGCCCTTGCATCAGCCAGATACTTTTTCTTCTGCTCTAAATTCGAATCACTTTGCTGGCGCCATAGCCGAATCTTCAAAAGCCCCAGTTCATATAACGCCTGCATTCCCCCGTCGGTATTCTGAAATTTTTTGTGCAACTGACTTAGTTCTTCCGCCCGCCGTTGCTCGTCGGCAACGAGTTTCGTTTGCGCCAACAAGATGTTGTCACGGAGCGGATCATTCTCGCCTATTTGTACCAGCAATTCATCGAGGTGCCAGGCATAATCGGAGGCGTGCGGGTTTAGCATAACAAATCTTGCTAAACGTTCGGTCGATGTCGGCTTATCGGTCCGATTTTCCTTTCCTATAAGAGTCCGCAACTGATTTAATCTTCTTTGCAGTTCGGTCAACTTAAACTCCGTCATTGCCGAATCAGCCGGCGGATGAAATACCTTAAAGAGTGTATCACTTTGCGTCTGTTGTTCTTGGAATAGTCTCAATTGCTCACCTGCCATATTCTGTGCCTCAGCAAGGAACTTATCAGCCTGCTCAAACTTGCCCTGACCTGCCCAATGCTTTGCGATCCGCCATCGTGCCTCAAGTGATTCCGGACTCTTGCCGAATTTGCTGTACAGTCGATACCATATCTCCCGTGACCTTTCGTATGGGTAATCACTGTAAAAACGCAGCATCTCTTTTTGCTCAAGCACCTTAATATCCGGGCTGTATTCGCTCAAAAGCGCTTTGTAGTACAGCGCTATCGGCATCCGATAGCTTTTGAATCGCCGGCTTATAAATAAGTCGTACTGCTCGAAAAGCCATTGTCTTTTCGCTTGATACTTTAGCTGCTTCGGCACTATAAACCACCTCGGCCAACGGTCGTAACTTTCGTAACTTAACTTTATCTGGATTTCTTTTTTCAGCTCTGCACGCAGAGGTATCGGTTCGGTAGGGTAAAAGAAACCTGCCAGATATTTTCTGACTGCAGGATTTGTAATCGTTTTGTCCAGGGCCTCCGTTATGCTGTGACCGCGAAATTCGCTCACGTCTTCCGGATTATTCTTTGCCACATAGAGCTGATAGTCTAATTCGTCAAAGCCCATTCTCATCTCAAAAGTCACGAGGGCCAATAAAAGGAAAACAGAGGTAAACGTCCAGACCAGGCCCGGCCGATAACGTGTAAAATGACCTATGCCGAGAACCAATCCCGCTATGCCTAAACCAATAAGCCAGGCGCAAATCCACGGCGTAAAAGAAAATCCCCATGTAATAGGTCCTCCCCCCCTCGCACCGCCGAAGTATCCCCAATAAAGAAGCTGCGGTGCTGTGCATAACGCTATCGCAGTGAAGCGGGAACGAAAACGAAGCGGACGACACGCCGCCGCAACACAACTTATCAAAAGGCAAATCGCAAAGGCCGGCAAATTCGCCAGGAAAAATACTGTCAGTATAAAAAGCAAACTGTACCGGAAGCTCATAAGCTGCGATATCAACCCCGGCACAATGCTTAAAATACCCATAAGCAGCCCTAAAACAAGAATCTGCCAGGGATATTCAAATATGCTCACGACGGTTCTGTCTGATTGACCCAAATGCCAAAATTCGGGAGAAGTTACAGCGACAAAGTTGAACGACCAGAATGAGCCGGTCAGTATTTTCGACCAGAAAAGACAGCTTATACCAAAGGCCGCAACAGC
>JAUVYZ010000248.1 GCA_030602845.1 Phycisphaerae bacterium
CGGCATTTCTTTAGTCAGGTTGTTTTGCTCTGCGATGTCTTTTTTAAGATTGTAAAGCTCGAACTTGTTGCCGGCGCCGCAAATAGTTTCGTCAAACCATTCAATCAGTTTGTAATCGCCCTTACGAACGGCTCCGCAAGGGCCGATACTGCTGCTGTGATAATGCGGATAGTGCCAGTAAAGGGCCTGCCGATTTAATCCGCCTCTTTGCGTCAGGGCTGGCATCAAGCTAACCCCATCAATTGTTTTTTTCGCCTTGTTCTCTAAGCTGAGGATTTCCAGAAATGTCGGGAAAAAATCAACACTGATTACCAGCTCGCTGCAAACACTGCCGGGCTTCGTTACGCCGGGCCACCGCACAACTAAAGCTTCCCTTATACCGCCTTCATACAAATTGGCTTTGCCGCTGCGCAAAGGAGTTTGTTTGGCTGCCCTTTCCAATCCGCCGTTATCAGAGAAAAAGACAACGATGGTTCTATCGGCAATTTTCAGCTCATCCAGTTTTCTCAATAGTCTGCCCACGCTGTTGTCCAGGTCCTCAATCATCGCTCCAAGTACAGGATTATTCTGAGGTAAATCAGAGCCGGGCTTGCTTCTATACTTGTCAATCAGCTTCTTCTTTCCCATAATCGGACCGTGAATAGTATTGTGGGGGACATACAGGAAAAACGGCCTGTCCCTGTTCTCTTCCAAAAACTTCAGTGACTTTTCCGTAATCATTTCCACATTATGAGCGTCTTTCTCGGGGTCCTGATTGCCCTTCGGCTTATAAGTAATTATTGATTCATCAAAGCCTTGTTTGTCCGGATTATACCGCTCGCTTTCCGGGGGCTTTTTGGCGATGCTGAGGTGCCACTTTCCGAAACTGGCGGTGGTATAGCCCGCTGGCTTGAGGACTTCCGCAATCGTTATCTCTTCCAGCGGAAGGTATTTTTGCCATTTCGGCTGCTTGAGTTTCTCGTATGGATAATTACCGCCCGCGATAAAATCGGTCAGGTGCAGACGGGCGGGGTATCTTCCGGTTAAAATGGACGCCCGCGTTGGCGAGCAGACCGGGCATGCGGCGTATGCATCGGTAAATCTCATCCCCTGGTCGGCAAGCTGGTCGATATTGGGAGTTTCATAGTAATTGCTGCCGTAGCAGCCCAATTGCGACCAGCCCATATCATCGGCGAGGACAAAAAGAAAGTTCGGCTTCGGTTTGCTATCTTTACCCTCTTTCGGAAAACCTGAACCGAAACCTAATGTCCTGCCCGAACATCCGGACAGTGCGAATGCTGCCGCTCCAAAACCTACTGATTTAATAAATTCCCTACGATTCATTATCGGATATCCTTAACTACAACAATATAAAATTGGTTCCCCACATAGGATAAACAATTGTTGGGCTGTAGTTAAGAACAATCAAGCAGAAATTTGCTTATACAGCCTCTATTTTTTCGAACGTGCATTTGTGGGCGTCGGCGTCGATTTTTATTTTGTCGCCGTCGGTGAATTTACCGGCCAAAAGCTCACCGGCAAGCGGATTCTCCAGCCGCTGTTGAATCGTCCGCTTCAAAGGCCTTGCGCCAAAGACGGGGTCGTAGCCCTCGTCCATAATCAGCTTACGGGCGTTGTCGGTGAATTCAATTCCAATCTTGCGCGCGCTCAGACGCCCACTGAGGTAATTGAGCTGGATATCGACAATCTTTCTTAAATCGTTCTTTGTGAGTATATGGAAAACGATTATCTCGTCAACGCGATTTAAAAACTCCGGCTTGAAAATCTGTTTCAGCGCATCCTTGACGTGAGCTTCAATTTCCCAGTCGGCTCCGGATTCTTCGGTGAGCTGCTGAATCTGCTGGCTGGCAATATTGCTGGTCATAATGATGACGGTGTTCTTGAAATCGACGGTTCGGCCTTTTCCATCGGTCAATCGCCCATCGTCAAAGACCTGCAGCAGCACATTGAAGACGTCCGGATGGGCCTTTTCAATCTCATCGAGCAGAATTACCGAATATGGCTTGCGGCGAACCGCCTCGGTCAATCGTCCGCCTTCTTCGTAACCGACATAGCCCGGCGGCGAGCCGATTAGCCGAGCGACGGAATGCTGCTCCATAAACTCACTCATATCAATCCGAATCATAGCGGCCGGGTCGTTAAACAGGAAATCTGCAAGCGCCTTGGAAAGCTCGGTCTTGCCCACGCCCGTCGGCCCGAGAAACAGGAATGTCCCTATCGGCCGATTCGGGTCCCCTAATCCCGACCGGCTCCTGCGAACCGCATTGCAAAGTGCGGTAACCGCCTCATCCTGCCCGACCACTCTTTTAGCGATGGCCTCGGCCATCTTCATTAGACGCTCCCGCTCACCGCTCAACAATCTCGCAACCGGTATCCCGGTCCATTTGGATACAACTTCGGCGATGTGCTCTTCGGTTACTTCGTTCTGGATTATGGCCCTGTCGGATTTGGAAAGTTGCGTCTCTTTTTCGTTAAGCTCTTTTTTCAAATCTGCTATTGTACCGTATTTCAGACGAGCAGCAGTTTCCAATTCGCCTTTTCGCTGGGCGTTTTCGAACTGGTTTTGGGCCTCTTCGATTTTTTCTTTCAATTGTTTTATTTGGTCGATGTCACCTCTCGCACTTTCCCACTGTGCCGTAAGCTCTTTGTCCTGCTGTTTCAACTCGGCTAACTGCTTTTCGGTATTTTTTAATCGCTCTTTGCTTGCTTTGTCGGTTTCTTTTTTTAGTGCCTGGTGTTCGATTTGAAGCTGAACAATCTTTCTGCGAATAGTATCCAGCTCGGCAGGCAGCGAATCATTCTCGATTCGCAACTTCGAGGCCGACTCGTCAACCAAATCTATCGCTTTGTCCGGCAGCCATCGATCGGAAATGTAGCGATTTGACAGAGTCGCAGCCGCCACAAGGGCGGAGTCCGTAATGCGGACGCCGTGGTGGGTGTCATAGCGGTCCTTTAGGCCTCGAAGAATGGCTATGGTTTCTTCAACGCTCGGCGGGTCAATCAAAATCGGCTGAAAACGCCTCTCGAGCGCAGCGTCTTTTTCCATATACTTTCGATATTCGTCAATCGTAGTCGCACCGATACAGCGCAGCTCGCCCCGTGCAAGCGACGGCTTTAGCAAATTGCCCGCATCGACCGCGCCTTCAGCTTTGCCTGCGCCCACAACAGTATGCAGCTCATCGATAAAAAGTATTATTTGCCCTTCAGCGCCAACGACCTCCTTGAGCACGGCTTTGAGCCGGTCCTCAAACTCGCCCCTGAATTTGGTTCCCGCTATCAACGACCCCATATCCAAGGCGATGATTCTTTTATTTTTCAAACCCGTTGGGACGTCACCTTCAACTATCCGCTGG
>JAUVYZ010000243.1 GCA_030602845.1 Phycisphaerae bacterium
TTTTATTTGGGTGCGTTTTGTGCTTCCGGGTCTGCAGGTCGTAAATGAGAAGTTCCGAGGTTGCATACTCCCTGGTACTGTAGCGTTCATACTCTCCCTTTAGATAGGCGATAGCTTTCCCATCGGGACTCCAGCATGGCTGCCGGGCGTTATCAGCAACCTTGACTCGTCCGGTTCCGTCGATGTTCATATAGTATACGCTCCGGACTTTTCTTCTTCCTGTCCCTTCATCCGCAACGAAACATACCTTCGTACCATCGCCAGAAGCGTGGGGATACATCTCATCCACGTCAGTGGTATTGGTGAGATTAACAGGATTGGAACCATCCGCATTCATCAAGTATAATTCCCAGTTGTTCTTACCTTCGGTTTTGCGGTAAGTTTCATATACGATATTGAAGGGGATTTCCTTCAGGTTCAGCTCGGTTCGCGGCGAAGGAACCTTTCTCGGCCTTCGCCTATTTTGCCTTGCTGGTCCGCAAATCGCATCATTGACTGCAATCAGAGTCAGCAAAGAACAGAGAAGAATGCCGATACCTGTTCGAGACAACCCTGTAATATACCGCCTCTTTGCCATAAACAATAGTATAACCGCAATACGCAACAAAACCAAGCTAATGTCGGGGTTTTTTGCACATAACAGAGCAGTATCCGCCGGCGAACAGGTTTGTTCTGAGCAGTCGAAATGGTACAGATGCGGCCATAGCTGCGATAACCGACTGGCCCCGCCCCTGCGGCAGGGGACGGGGCTGGCAAAACGAGAGAGACATTGTTATAGTTAGGGCGCCTGAAGTCGATATCCGGCCCGGCAGGCCGTCGTTGCCGGGTTGTTTTGTTATTCGTGATGTATTGATAGAGATTCCCGAAGAGTAATTATGGAAACCGTTTTCATTGATGGCAGCACAGGTGAGGGGGGAGGGCAGATACTGCGAACAAGTCTGGCCTTATCCTGCATAACCGGCAAAAGTTTGCATATCGAGAACATTCGCGCCGCTCGCCGCAATCCAGGCCTGGCAAAGCAGCACCTCAGTTGTGTGCGAGCTGTCTGTGAAATCTGCAGCGGCCAATGCCGGGGAGCTGCCCTGCGCTCAGGAACGTTGGATTTTCACCCCGCCCCTGTGCAGAGCGGCGATTTTCGCTTTGATATTGGCTCAGCCGGCTCTGCTTCTTTAGTAATTCAGACCGTTCTGCCTGCTTTGTTCCTGGCCGACAAACCTTCGGCGGTTACCGTTACCGGCGGAACTCATAATCCACTGGCCCCGCCGTTTGACTTTCTTTCCGAGACCTTCCTGCCCGCCATTGAAGCCGTCGGCTTCCGGGGCAGTTGCAAACTGATAAAGCACGGCTTCTATCCCGCCGGCGGCGGAAAAATAACCTTTAATGTCCAGCCCTGGCAAAAAAGCACAGACCGGGTAATCAAGCTCTGTGAGTCAAGCGAGCAGTTTCAAATTCACGCCCGAATATACACAGCTAAACTGCCTCCACACATCGCTCAGCGCCAGCGGAAACTATTACTCCAGAGTGGGCTAAACATCCGGAATGTCGAACACATCGAAGTGACGGATTCGGACGGCCCCGGCAATTGCGCAATGATTCGGCTTTGTGATAGTAGCCGCACAACCGTATTTACCGCTTTTGGAATGCGAGGTAAACCATCACAGCAGGTAGTTAGTGAGGTCGTCAATTTGGCTGAAAATTTCCTGACCAGCGGTGCTGCTATTGACCGTTTCTTGGCTGACCAGCTTTTAATCTATATGGCCATCTCAAAAGCCGGCTCTTACACGACCAACGAGCTTTCCAGCCATCTTCAAACAAATATGGAAGTCATAAAGAAATTTCTGCCCGTCAATTTCCGAGTGGAGCAGCAGAAACAGGCCTATACAATTTCCTGCCTGCCCCGTACCAATTGAGCTTGGGTTCACGCCTAATTGGTGCGGGGCCAGTCCCTTTAATTACTCATATCCGTTTGAGATGACCGTTTAAGCTGTAGCTCTTGCCGGCCCTGGTTTTGATTTCAACGACTTTGTTCCCGCAGCGTACCTTGCAAATCCCGCCGCGCTTAGCGTGGATGTCCGCTTTAATTAGTTTTCCATCCCTCCAGGCGATGTCCACCTCGAATCCGCCGCGGGCGCACAATCCTTTTACCGAGCCCTCCGACCACGCCTTTGGCAGGGCGGGCAGCAGGTGTATTTCTCCGGCGTGACTTTGCAGGAGCATCTCGGCGATACCGGCTGTGCCGCCGAAGTTGCCGTCAATCTGGAATGGTGGATGGTTGTCGAACAGGTTGGTGTGCGTTGACTTGCGCAGCAGCGCCACTATGTTTTCATAGGCCTTATCCCCCTCTCGCAGCCGGGCCCAGAAGTTGATAATCCACGCCCGGCTCCAGCCCGTGTGTCCTCCTCCGTGTGCCAGGCGATACTCGATGCTCTTGCGTGCCGCCGTGACCATCTCCGGTGCATTTTGAAGCGTATATTGCCTGCCCGGGTGCAGCGCGAACAAATGCGACATATGCCGATGACCGGGCTCGGGTTCTTCGAACTCTTCCGCCCATTCCATCAATCGCCCGTCCGAGCCAATCTTAGGCAGCGCAAGTTTTGAACGGGCGGCGATGACCTCTCTGACGAAATCATCGTCGATGCCCAGAATCTCGGCCGCTTCGATGAGGTTGGTAAAAGTGTCCCAGATTATCTCCTGGTCCATCGACGGGCCCATCGACAGGTTGCAGGTTTTGCCGTCAGGTGTGCGGAAACGATTCTCAGGTGAGTTGGATGGGCCGGACACCAGTTTGCCGGTCCTGGGATGTTCGACGAGCCAGTCAAGAAAGAAGAAAGAAGCTTCCTTCAGTACAGGATAGGCCCTGTTTCTGAGAAACTTCTTGTCGCCGGTAAAGCGGTAATGCTCCATAAAGTGCTGCGTGCACCAGGCCGCCCCCATAGGCCACATCCCGTACCCGACGCTCCCGAATGGACTTGTATGGAGCCAAGCGTCGGTTGTGTGGTGGGCGACAAAGCCCCGGCAGTTGTACACATCTCGTGCGGTCTTTCGCCCGGAAGGCACCAGCGCTTCGGTCAGCTTGAAAAATGGTTCGTGACATTCCGATAGATTCGTCACCTCCGCCGGCCAGTAGTTCATCTGGATATTGATATGGTAGTCGGCGTTCCACGGTGCGGCGATATGCTCGTTCCACAAACCCTGCAGATTGCTCGGCATAGTACCGGGGCGCGAGCAGGAAATCAGAAGGTATCTGCCAAACTGGAAATACAGTGCCGCCAGGGACGGGTCCTCGGCCCCTTCACGCAGGGCCCGAAGTCTCTCGTCGGTAGGCTTCTCGGCTGCTGCCGTCGAACCGAGGTCCAGGTTTACGCGTCGGAACAATTTGCGATGCGCTGCGATATGGTCGGCCTTAATTTGCTCGAAACTTCTTTTGCCGACCGCGCTAAGCTGTTTGGCACAGACCAGGCCGAGGTCACTCTTAAGGGGCTTGTAGGGCTCGTCGAAATTATAGTCAGTCGCCGCCACCAGCAGCAGCGTTACGGCGTTGGCGTTTCTTATCGAGAA
>JAUVYZ010000144.1 GCA_030602845.1 Phycisphaerae bacterium
CGGCATGCCGATGAAAATGTGTGGCGCCCGATAGTAAGGCTGTATTTGGTTTGTGTAGAGATGTTCCTTAGGGGCATCGGGATATTGAAGCCAGAAAGGCTTTGTCCAGTGCATGAAGTCTATGGACGTCGATGTCTTGATGGCTCGTACACCGGAGTGGAAATCGCGAAAATAGCAGCGATATTCATTTCGGACCGTGTCCCAGAATGTCAGGTTCTGCGAATCAAAGGCTCCTTCTGTTATGATAGGCTCACTCTGCATTAGCTGCCAATGAATCCCATCCGGGCTTTGGAAAGCGAACAACTTTCTGTTGCCGTCGTCTTCGCCCCTTGCCACAGCCTTGTATCGTTTGTCCGCGGCGCAGTCAGGGTTCACATCCTTGAAAGGCGTGAAGTTATGCGAGCCGGGCCCTTTTAAGATGATGTTGTTGTCTTTTGAACCGTTGAATTCCACGAGGCCTAAGCTGGGCCTGTTCCAATGTATTCCATCACTGCTTTCAGCGTAACAAACCATTGCCTTGTGTAGTTGTTTTTGTGTTTTATTGTCGTGGTTCCAGCCGCGGTAGTACATTCGGTAGAGATTCCTGTCTTTGAACACCGTGTGGTACCCGCTGGTATTTCCCTCCCATGGTTTATCATGAACGATGACGACCTCACGACAGATTGGCTTGTGCAAGGTCAGATTGACTTCCTTCATTTGATCGATAAGGAAATCATCAACGAACAATTCCAGTCGGCTGCCGATATCCACTGATTTCGGGCTATTAACATCTGCAGCTGATGGAGAAATGTGCTTTGCAAGAATACGCCCGAGTATCTGTTCGCCCCGCTCATTGGCGTGGATGGGATCTCGCTTAAACCACTCGAGGTCTCTGCCACAGTTACGGATATATTTTGCCCACGTAGCCTCCATATCAAGAAAGGCTGCCCCAACCTCAATAGCAAGTTTCTCCAGGCCTTTGCGGTAATCACTAAAATGATTGGGATCGCTTATCTTTTTCCATTGGCTTTCGTCGCAAGGATCAACTTGTCCGAACGCTCCCGCCATCAAGAGGATATCCGTCTCGCAACTACTTCGAATTTGACGAATCACCTCACGAATTGAGTCGATATCTCCACGCTGGCTAATGCCCCCTATAATCACTATGTTGGGCTTATGGTCGAGCACGAATTTCCGCACGCGGCCGGTCTCTTTATACCACCAGCAGCCTGTCGAGCCGCGAACGGAGGTGATTTTTTCTATTTTGCACTTGGGATAATCTCTCTCGAGTAAAAGATTCCAGCAGGAACGACTTGTGTCGTTTACTATACTGTCGCCGAGCATGACGACCCGCAGCGTGCCACCCTCGGTCAAGCGCTGTCTTGTTAGCGGCAGACGACTCAAGCGGTCGGAAGAAGGTCTGTACTCTACAGGCGGCATTTCTGAGTAGATTTTTTCAATTTGTTCCAGCGTCCGCTGGTCTTTGCGAATGATAATACCGTCGTCGGCGATGACTTGTACTGCTATACAAAGGACAGCAAGAAATATTACTTTCGTCTTTAGCACCATGCGTATCTCTCCTCATAACCCTCGTCATTTTTGTTTTGCCTGCGCGTCAGATACACCACGGCGCGCGCATCGCGCGGGAGCGCAAACGGTTCGCCGCTTCGGCCCGCCCCTTGGAGGGGCTGGCTTCGTCGCCGAGGAACTCTTCCCTGGCCGGGTCCCACTTCAAGGACCGCTGCAGCTTGTGCGTGATGATTATCAGATGTCCCAGCGATGCCGACCGATGACCAATCTCCTCGTCAGAGCTTGGCCGCCGTCGCATCCGAATGCACTCGAACCAGTTCGCGTGATGGTTATTGCCCCTGATGTTCACCTGCCGGGTCCTTGACTTCATTTCCTCGAAGACCTTCTCAGGACCGCCCTCAACGGGCCCGCCGGTTGACATCGACGTGACCCAGCCCCGTTCTCCGACGAACACCCCTCCGAAGTTTCCCGCCAATCGGGCCGTTGCAGGGACCGCTTTATAGACGTCCTTTACCATTCCCCAGTGGTCAACGAGGTGAAGGAGCGTCCCGTTGGCGTACTTGCAGGTGAGCGTCGGGTACGCTCCGCTGCTGGGATGGATGAGCTCCACCGGCCCGCTGTTCTCGGCGCCCAACGCATACTGAATCACGTCCGCACTGTGAGAATGGTGCCAGGTTACTGAGGCCGCGCCGAAATCCTCATCGAACGACCACGGTACCACGCCCGGAGACGGGTTCGTGTGGTAGAGGCGATTGTAGGGGCGCCAAAGGGCCGGGCCAACCCACAGGTCCCAGTCCAGGCCTTCCGGCACCGGCTCGGCCGGCAGAGCAAAATCCAGCGGCACGTATGACTTCCCGGAATTCTCAACGTCCATCAGATGTCGATAAGGCTTGAAGCGGGGTGCTCCGAAGAAGCCACCCAGTCTGCTCCATAGAGTGAAGACTTGTTTGACCTTTCCGAGTCCGCCTGCGCGGACAAACTCACAGACCTGACGGATAGTCGGGATAGAACGGTACTGGGTTCCGGTCTGGAAGACCCGCCCATACCTCCGCACCGCCTCGACCAGCCGGCGCCCCTGGCGAATTGTTATCGATATCGGCTTCTCGCAATAGACGTCCTTGCCCGCCTTGGCTGCGTCAATCGCCTGCAGCGCGTGCCAATGGTCCGGCGTGACTATCACCACGGCATCAATGTCCGCTTGGGCCAGGAGTTTGCGATAGTCATTATAAGCCGTACACCCTTGATACGTACCGCTTGTGCGCCGGGCAGCATACGTCTCCTCCACGTGACGCTTGCCTTCCTCACACCTCATACGATCCACATCGCAGACGGCCAACACTTGAACGTCTCGGTCATCAGCCAACCGTCGTAAGTGGCCCCTCCCCATCCGCCCGTTGCCGATTAAGCCCACCGTTATCCGCTCGCTCGGCGCCACATTCCCGTCCGCACCCCGCGCCGAGGAGGGAATGAACCACGGCGAGGTGACGACCCCTGAAAGCACAGCCGTGCGGCCTAAGAACTCGCGCCGCGTGAACCGGCGAGTGTCTATTCCTCTGGAATTCTCCATTCGTGTCATGGCGCACCTCGCCCCGCACCAAAAGAAGAATTGATTATTGACGATTCATTTTCGATTGGTTCCACACAACCAACAGCAGCCTTTTGGTGCGGGGCCAGTTGAACGCTCACCTTGTTGAAGAACTTGATGCATCGCGCTATCTCAGGCATCGACTCGAACCAGTTGTAGGAGTATTCGAGGCCGAACATTGTGGGCCTGATGCCCAGGCGGTGGATTTCCTCGATAAACTGTCCGGTCTTGCCAACGCCGGTCCCCCAGGGTACATCGTGGCCTTCAGGGCTTAGCTCGTGCAGGTCATGCATCTGCACGGTTATCAAGCGCTCCTTGAGCGTGTTCACAGCCTTGATGGGGTCAATGCCGGACCGCATCCAATAGCCGAGGTCACCGCAGGCACCAATCCGCTTGCTGCGGCCCTGACAGACCTTCAAAATCCCTTCAGGATGCCAATACTGCGGCGAGGCCTTCCGGTCGTGGTTGTGAATGGCCACCTTGATGTCATACTCGTCGCAGAACTTCTCGATTGTATCCAGTGCCTCCGGAGATGGCTCCGACATAAAGGTTTCGATGCCTATCTTTCGCCCGAACTCGAACACCTTGCGGCAGCCAGCCTCATCGCCCGGAATCTGGTGGATGTAATACGTCAGGAGACGAACACCGGCTGAGTCTAACTTCAGCCGAATCTGTTTCAGTTCGTCGTCGGTCAGTTTGGTATCGAAGTTCCTGGGAATCTCCTTGCTGACCTTCTGGAAGCTCAAGCCGCCCATATACGGTAGGCCGAGCTGGGCGGTTCGTTCGATCGCCTCGAAGAGCGTGTATTTATGAAAAGTGTAGGCCTCGATGCCGAGGCGCCAGCCTAACTTTTCCTGGGCGCGGATGGCCGGCGTCAATTTGCCGCTGGGAGTCGTTGGTGCCGGCAGGTCGCCCAGGGCGAACTGAGCGGCCGCGAGGTAGAGCTGTAACATCTTCGGGTCCCAGAAGACGTAGGGGTTGTGCGCGATGGTGCAGTAGAAAACGCGTCCCCGCCCGTACTGCCGCACCCACGCCAGCGCGTAATCGTTGTCCTCACGAAAGCAGTTGCCACGCGGTTTTCCCTGGAAGTCCGTTTTTTCGGTGTCGATGCTGAAAAGTACGCGGACCCTGTTCCTCGAATAAGGCCCGTGAAAGCGAAAGAACTCGTCGGCGTACTCGAAGCCCTTGCCGCCGAAAGGCTGATTGAGAGGGTGGTTGGGGTCATCGAGTTTAATGAAAATGTGTTCGTCGCTATTGCGGTGGTTCGCGCCGCGTGCACCGAGCATTATGCCAAACTCCGGCCAGTCCTCATGAGCGCCGGGCCAGCGGGTGAAGGCCACCGAAGTCCCGTGGACCCCAAGGAGTCCGCCGCCGCCGTAAACAAATTCGAGCAGGCTTTGCCTCAACCCGGGGTCTTCAAAGAGATTGCCCACCGTGTTGTTCAGAAAGACGGCATCGAACCGCCTCAGATTCTCGGGCTTGAAGACGGACGGGTCTTTGCTGATGACCGTCTCAAAAGCGCCGGTCTTTGCGCCCATCAGCGTAAAAGCCAGATTGGCAGTTGCGATTGAGCTGTGCCCGCCGTATCCGACATTGAGGTCGAAAATCAAGAGCTTCCGATGCCTGCGAGGCGGGACGAAGGCTTTGGTCGGAATTGCTGCCTCAATCCGTTGTCGCTGGCCAGGCCCAAGGACGGCCTGTGCCTCCGCAGCGCCAAGCCCAAGCCACGGCGCCGCGAGCATCCCAGCCGCCGCGCTGCTCAGAAAATCGCGCCGCGTCATGCCCGTGCGCTTTTTGTCCCTGGATTTGAGAATCTTAGGCCTCCTTTCTACGAACAAGTTGTTGAACAGTGTTTTGGTTGGAACGTAGGGTGACTCACACTTTTTTGACACCGTTTTCAAGTTCAGCACAATACGCAAGACGATTTTCAGGCTAACTTCTATTGGTCCCGCAGCATCGGCTCAGCCCGCTTCACGAACTGTATGGCAACGCCCCAGGGATCGCGCAGCATGGCTATTTCATCGCCGCTCGAGGTTATGGATACATCTCCAACGGGCGTCGCACCGGCAGTTATCAGTTTCTCTCGAATGCCCTTCACATCGTCTACCATAAATGCAATATGAAGTAAAAGCGGATTCATTGAGGCGTAATCGGGTACGGCGTCGGGTGGATTGTGGTATATCTCAAGCATCATATTTCCTCCAGCGTCGGAAATAAAATGCATATTGACCGGAGGAGGTCCCTTCCTGATGACCTTCATTCCCAGGTTCTGACAATACCATTTTGCCATCCTCACAGGGTCCTCAACATTTATTGCGACGTGTTCGAGACGCATTCTGTCCTTCATATTGGCCTTCTTTAACTCCTTGCCGACAACCCTGTTTTCGCTTTCCACAGTCGAGCTCACATGCATCTCACTGCAGCCGGCTGCCAGCGTTACGGTGAATATTACAAACACACATAATAGCAAACCGAATCTAAATTTACAAGCCATCTAAAATCTCCTTCCAATTATACAATTATACAGCAGGGTTGAAAAGTATCTAATTCGCTAATAACTACCAATTTCACATCGCTTAGTAAACAAAATAAAAAACAATTTCTCTGAAGCTTTTAGCTGCAAAGTCGAAGGAGCGAAGAATCTCACTTCATAATTCGAAATTCCTTGTTCGATATTGGATATTCCCGTCGTCGTTGCGACCCCTGCACTGCAGGGGGTTCCCCACGTCCCGGGACTCCTTCCTTCCTGCCCTGAATCCAACGTGGTTCAGGTGTCATTG
>JAUVYZ010000097.1 GCA_030602845.1 Phycisphaerae bacterium
TAAATCTGCACAACATTCAGCCCTTACAGACGCCCGCAATCACCGGGACAAAAGACTGGACGCGGGTCGAACTCGTGTTCGACTCAGGAGACCATTCTGCCGTGGAAATCAACTGTCTCTTTGGCGGCTGGGGATTGTCCACGGGCAAGGCGTGGTATGACGACCTGCGTCTTGAGTTGCTTAGCGCTAAAACTATGAAGCCGGCAGTAAAAATCGATGCGAGTAAAATCGGCGAGCCGGTTTCGAAATACATCTACGGCCAGTTTATCGAACACCTCGGCCGGTGCATTTACGGCGGCATCTGGGCCGAGATGCTCGAAGACCGCAAGTTCTTCTACCCCGTCGGTAACAAGCAATCGCCGTGGAAAATTGTCGGCGATAAAAGCGCAGTCAGGATGAGCAAAGAAAACTCTTTCGTCGGCGAGCATACGCCCCAGATACAATTGCCGGGCGATAGTAAGCCCTGCGGAATATTTCAGGATAAGCTGGGATTGATTAGAGGGAAAAGATATACAGGTCGAATTGTAATTGCCGGCGTTTCTAAGGCTGTGCCGATAAAGGTTAGTCTTATATGGGGTCCGGGTAAAAATGGCCGACAAACTATCACAATCGGTACACTCACCGCTGATTACACCAGGACACCCTTGCGTTTCACAGCCGGCGCCGATACTGACGATGCACGGTTGGAGATTGTTGGTCTCGGCACCGGGTCTCTTCATATCGGCACCGTTTCATTGATGCCCGCCGACAACATAAATGGTATGCGGGCTGATACATTGAAGTTATTGAAAGAGCTCAATTCCCCGGTTTACCGCTGGCCCGGCGGCAACTTCGTCAGCGGTTACGATTGGAAAGACGGCATCGGCCAGCGCGACAAACGTCCGCCTCGCAAAAATCCCGCCTGGAAAGGCATCGAGCATAACGACTTCGGCCTCGATGAGTTCATTATGTTCTGTCGTGAGGTCGGCGCTGAGCCAATGATTGCCGTCAACTCCGGCCTCGGCGACGACCGCTCGGCGGCCGAGGAGGTCGAATACGCCAACGGCCCGCCCGATACGCCGATGGGCAAGTGGCGCGCCGCCAACGGTTATACTGAACCTTACAATGTCAAGTGGTGGTGCATCGGCAATGAAATGTACGGCAGGTGGCAGCTGGGGCATATGTCGCTAAATCAGTACGTCCGCAAGCACAACCTGTTCGCCGAGGCGATGCGCAAGGTTGACCCGTCCATCAAACTCATTGCCGTCGGTGCCGTCGGCTCCTGGTCGGAGGCTATGATGAAGAACTGTGCCGAACATATGGACCTTATCAGCGAGCACTTCTACAGGGGAGCAAAAGAGTCGGTGATGGAGCACGTGCGCCAGGCCCCCGATGCCGTTCGCGGCAAAGTTACGGCCCATCGCGATTACCGCAAAAAATTTGAATCGCTAAAAGGCAAAGACATCCGCATCGCCATCGACGAATGGAACTACTGGTATGGAAAACACATCTTTGGCGAGCTGGGGACGCGTTATTTTCTCAGGGACGCTCTGGGCATCGCCGCGGGCCTTCACGAGATGATTCGCAGCAGCGACATCGTCTTTCTGGCCAATTACGCCCAGACCGTCAACGTCATCGGCGCCATCAAGACCACCAAGACCGACGCCGCCTTCGAGACGACGGGCCTGGCGTTGAAACTTTACCGCCGGCGTTTCGGGACTCTGCCGGTCGCCGTTACCGGTGATGCCTATCCGCTTGACGTAGTAGCGGCCTGGACAAATGACCGCAAGGCCCTGACCGTTGCCGTCGTCAACCCAACGGAGCACAAATATGAACTCGCGATGGAGTTAAAAGGCGCCCGACTAAGCGGCGCAGGACGACTCTGGCTGATTGCCCACTCCGACCCTATGGCCTACAACGAGCCCGGCAAACCGCCCGAGGTCGTCATTGAAGAAAAGCTGCTTCACGGTATTTCTAATAAGTTAAGTGTGCCGCCGTTGAGCATTTGTCTTTACGAACTGTCGGCGCGCTAAGCTCTTTACGACGCTTTTCGATGCTGTTGGCGTGGAAATGGTATTCGGCAGGGAAGTCCGCATATTGAGTGCAGTCCGGCAAGCCCTATGAGTCCCCCAAATTTGAGCAAATTATGCTTGAAAGCAAACGGTGTGGCAGTAAAATCATCCAAACCGGAATTTGTAGAGGCAGGCATGTGGGCCTGTCCAGGGCAACCACACAGGGTTGCCCCTACAACATTTCGTTGGTTTTGAAAGAGCCGTTCAAGAGTAGAAGGAAAAAGGAGGTAAAAATGTTGAGTAAGAAGAATTTTGTTTGTCTGGCTGCTGTGTTGCTTATAATGGCAATGATGTTTTGTTCATGTACCAAGCGAGATGGAGATGAGAAGCCCTCGCCAAAACCGCAACGAGCAGAGTTGAGCGTTGAGAAGCAGGATTTTGGCACAACCGCTGCCGGCGAAGCCGTCGAGTTGTACACACTTACAAACTCTAACGGCCTCAAGGCAAAGATAATGACCTATGGAGGTATTGTGGTTTCGCTGGAAGCGCCTGATAGAAACGGAAAATTTGCGGATGTTGTCCTCGGCTATGAGACTCTATCCGGCTATGTGAGCAATAATCCGTATTTCGGCGCAATCGTCGGACGGTATGCGAATCGTATTGCCAACGGGGAGTTCACACTCGACGGTACCAAATACACCCTCGCCAAAAATAACGGCGAGAATCATCTGCATGGGGGCATCAAGGGCTTCGACAAAGTGGTCTGGTCTGCGGAGTCGTTCAAAGAAGAAGACGCCGCAGGCCTAAAACTAACCTATCTTAGCAAAGACGGTGAAGAGGGCTATCCCGGCAATCTTATCTGCAGTGTTACATATACTCTTACAAATGACAATGAGCTGAAAATCAGCTTCGATGCTCTGACGGACAAACCTACTGTCGTTAATCTGTCACATCACAGTTACTTTAATTTGGCCGGCCAGGGCGTGGGTGACATCCTTGGCCATAGACTTATGATTAACGCCGACACCTTTACTCCGGTAGATGCGGGACTTATTCCTACCGGTGAATTACGAGCTGTTATAGGCACACCGATGGATTTTACCAGGCTGGCTGCTATTGGTGCCCGTATCAACGAGGATGACCAGCAGCTCAAATATGGCGGGGGATATGACCATAACTGGGTGTTGAACAGGACCGATGACAAACTTGCGCTGGCTGTGAGAGTCTATGAGCCGATCACCGGACGTGTGATGGAAGTTTACACTACTGAGCCGGGTATCCAGTTCTATGCCGGCAATTTCCTGGACGGCAGCATTATGGGTAAGGACAATAAGATATATAAACACCGTTACGGATTTTGCCTGGAGCCCCAGCATTTTCCGGATTCGCCCAACAAGCCGAATTTTCCGTCTGTGGTTCTCAGGCCCGGCCGGAAGTACGCACATATAACTGTTTATAAGTTTTCTGTTCGGTAAAAGCCGACCTCCCTTCTTGCTTTCGCAAGAAAGCGGGGGGGGGGTAAATTTTTTGTTAGTTTCAGTTTTTTAATTTTCGAGTCAGTTAAGAGTGGGAAAGGTAAAAGATGGGTCTTGAAACGTGGGACTGGATCGCGATAGGTATGTATTTTGCCGTTCTTTTTGGGATTGCCTGGTGGGTTATCCTCAGGAGAAAGGACACTGCTGACGACTATTTTCTTGCCGGTAGAAATCTTGGATGGTGGGTCGTCGGCGCCTCCATCTTTGCGTCGAACATCGGTTCCGAGCACTTGGTCGGTCTTGCGGGGTCCGGGTGTACTGACGGAGTGGCAATGGCTCATTACGAGCTTCATGCCTGGTGCCTGCTGATTCTGGCGTGGGTGTTCGTTCCGTTCTACGCCCGCAGCAGGGTGTTCACGATGCCGGAATTCCTCGAGCGTCGTTTCTCTCCAGCCAACCGCTGGGTGCTCTCGATCATTTCGCTGGTTGGGTACGTGCTCACGAAGATAGCGGTCGGTGTTTTCGCCGGTGGTGTCGTCTTTCGGACCCTTCTTCCGGAGTTACGGCTCGATTTAGGATTTGTGGTGATGGACAGTTTCTGGATTGGCTCGTTCCTTGTGATTATCCTTACGGGAATTTATACCGTTCTGGGTGGGTTGAGGGCCGTGGTCTATACGGACACGGTCCAGACCGTTGTACTGGTGGTTGGCTCGGCGCTGGTGACGATATTCGGTCTCAAAGCGCTGGGCGGCTGGGACCAGTTGCGGGAAATTTGTGGGTCTGACATGTTTAATTTGTGGAAGCCGCTGATACCTGCGGGAGTGGAAGGGACATGGGCCCCTGTTCTGGTAACAAACGCCAACGACGAAATCGTCAGACAGGCCTGGTACTTCAACGGCGAATACCCCTGGCTTGGGATGCTTTTCTGTGCTCCTATCATCGGGCTGTGGTATTGGTGCACGGACCAGTATATCGTTCAGCGTGCCCTGGGCGCGCCGAACGAGGGTGAGGCGCGACGAGGCAGTATATGGGCGGCCTTTCTGAAGCTGTCGCCGGTGTTCATATTCATTATTCCCGGTATGATATGCTTCGCATTGGCCAAGAGCGGAAAGATGGCGGAACTCCAGGAAGCTTTGTATACAGCGGGGGCGCTTGACAATGAAAAATGCCAGGCGGCTTTCCCCTTGCTGGTTAAGCACGTGCTGCCCGTGGGTGTTAGAGGTCTTGTTGTGGCCGGGTTGTTGGCCGCCCTGATGAGCTCGCTGTCGAGCGTGTTCAATGCCTCCTCGACCTTGTTCACTATGGACTTCTATTCGAAGCTCAGGCCGGGCGTGTCCCAGCACAAACTGGTTTGGATGGGTCGTATCGCTACCACTGTTATGGTGATTATTGGTTTGCTTTGGGTGCCTGTGATTCAGGGCGCACGGGGTTTATATCACTATCTGCAGAGTGTGCAGGGATACCTGGCGCCGCCGATCTTTGTGGTCTTCTTTTTAGGCATATTCAGCAAACGACTGAACAGTAAGGGGTGCCTGGCTGCGCTGATTGTCGGCTTCCTGTTAGGTGCCTTTCGTTTGGCTGTCGATACCCCTATCAAGCTGATGGAGGATTTTCACTATGCGGAGGGTTCATTTCTTTGGATCGTAAACAACATCTACTTCCAGTACTACAGCCTTTTCATCTTCATTGTTTGCGTGATTGTTATGATAGCAGTTAGTTGGTGGACGTCTGTGCCGTCCTACGAGCGGATTAGCGGCCTGACATACGGCACGGTTAACGAGGAGCATCGCCGTCTGTCGCGAGGCAGCTGGGACTGGCGCGACGTTGCGACCTCTGCAGTAGTGCTGCTCGTGATTCTGGCGGCCTATCTCTATTTCAGAGGTTAACGATTTCAGTTTTGAGTTTTGAGTTTCCCGATATGGCTTATACAATCGGCCTGGATTTCGGAACCAACTCGGTTAGGGCTTTGTGCGTTGATGTTACTAACGGCAATGAGCTGGGGACAGCAGTTTATGAATACGAAACCGGTGAAGCCGGTATCATTCTCGACTCGGCTGACCACAACTTGGCAAGGCAGAACCCGGCTGATTACCTCAAGGGCATCGAAGCTGCCGTCAAAGCGGCAATTACTGACGCTAAGAATACCGATAAGGGTTTTGACACCAGCCGGATTATAGGTATCGGCATCGATACAACCGGCTCAACGCCAATTCCTGTTGATAAAAACGGCGTGCCCTTGAGTATGTCGGATGAATTCAAGGGTAATCCAAACGCCTGTGCCTGGCTGTGGAAAGACCACACCGGCCACGCCGAAGCCGCTGATATCACCGAACTGGCCGAGAAGGAACATCCCGAATACCTCGCCAAGTGCGGCGGGACATATTCAACGGAGTGGTTTTTCAGCAAAGTACTTCATTGTTTGCGAACGGACCCCGCCGTCTTTAATGCGGCCTATAGTTGGGTTGAATGTTGTGATTATGTCCCCGCGGTCTTAACGGACACAACAAAGCCGGATATTATCAAACGGAGCCGGTGTGCTGCCGGCCATAAAGCTATGTTTAATGACCAGTGGGGAGGTCTGCCTGCCAAAGACTTCCTCGCTAAGCTGCATCCTGAACTTGGCGAACTTCGCGACCGGCTTTACGAAAAAACCTATACCGTAAAAACGCAGGCAGGAAAGCTTACGGAACAATGGGCAGATAAGCTCGGATTGCCTGCCGGTATTCCCGTAGCGGTAGGGGCTTTTGACGCTCATTTAGGCGCCGTTGGTTCCGGCATTGCTCCGGGCAAACTCGTTAAGATAATCGGCACCAGTACGTGCGATATGCTTGTGGCCGAATCAAGCCGGCAGCTGCCGGATATTCCGGGGATATGCGGTTTGGTTGACGGTTCCATTTTGCCGGGGTTCTTTGGCCTGGAGGCGGGCCAAACGGCGGTGGGAGATATTTTCAACTGGTTTGTCAATTACATCCAGCCGGGCGGAGAACCGGCGGGTTCGCACGAAGCTCTTACCGAAAAGGCGGCAAAGTTGAAACCAGGCCAGTCCGGCTTGTTAGCTCTCGACTGGAACAACGGCAACCGAACTATTCTCGTTGACCAGAGATTAACCGGCTTGATTTTAGGTCAAACGCTGCACACAAGCGCGCACGCGATTTACCGGGCGCTGATTGAGGCGACCGCCTTTGGAGGCCTTACTATTATCAACCGGTTTGAGGAATATGGCGTCAGGGTTTCAGAGGTCATAAATTGCGGTGGTATTGCCGAAAAAAATCCTTTGCTTATGCAGATTTACGCTGATGTAACCGACAGGGAGATGAAGATATCCCGCTCCGCTCAGAGCTGTGCGTTGGGCGCCGGCATCACCGGTGCAGTCGTAGCGGGCACCGAATCCGGCGGCTACGACGATTTCGCCGATGCCCAGGCCGCTATGTGTGGAATAAAAGAAACAAGCTTCAAACCAATTCCTGAAAACCACAAGGTTTACCAGCAGTTATATGCCCTTTACAAGCAGTTGCACGACGCCTTTGGTATTCAGGCCCCTGCTTTTGCAGGGGTGGCCAACGTTATGAAGGACCTGTTGAACATCAAGGACAGTGTTATTTCCTGAGGAATTTATTGTGTACGAGGAACTCAGAAAAGCCGTTTGTGATGCGAATATTGAACTGCAGAGACAAAAGCTCGTCATTTACAGTTGGGGCAATGTCAGCGGAATAGACCGTTCGTCGGGCGCGGTAGCTATCAAGCCCAGCGGCGTTACCTATGATGAGCTTACTCCTGACAAAATGGTATTACTTGATTTGGATGGAAATGTTATCGAAGGTGCTCTCAGGCCTTCCTCAGATACGCCGACCCATCTTGAGCTTTACAGAAATTTTGAGGCTGTTGGCGGTATATGCCA
>JAUVYZ010000040.1 GCA_030602845.1 Phycisphaerae bacterium
CCATCAGCACGCCCAGGTCCCTGATGTCCCGGAGGTGGTCGCCGTAGAAGACTGCGCGGTGCAGCAGCGCCATCGTGCCGCCCTTTAGTATGCCGGCGCCCCAGTTATGAAACATCTTGTCAGCATCGGCCACCTCAGTCCAGAATTGCGTCCGGCAGCCGAGTTCGTCGTGAGTAATCTTGAATATCTTGCCGGTTGAAATCAGCATTGTGTCGAGGTCGATGAGCTTGGCGCAGGTAACCATCTGCCCGATGCGATTCTCCACGTCCAACGATACACCTCTCTCGCTATCGCTCTGCGTGCGGATGGTAAAGGGCAGACGCTTGCCGGCGGGACCGTCCATCTTCGTTGCCGACGTGCAGTGAAAGTGTATCAGCGCATTGCTGGACGTATCGAAGACGGGGTCGGTGATAAAGCCCGGCACACCAAACGCATAGGCGAATATCAGCATTGTCAGCGTCGAGTCCATGTCACCCTCACAGGCCCCGACCAGTCCAATGTCGTTGAGCTTACTGAACGTCAGGCAGCCCTTGGCCGGTCCACCCATACAGTTGGAGCTCGTGATTGCCTGTGCCCGTTCCCTAATCATCATATTCTTTATCGCCAGGTAAAACCGTGCCGAGTTGATTATCTCTTTCCTTGATGGCTCGACTATCTTCTTGGCCTTACTAATCCAATATTGCTCGGCCTCGGCCTCAGCGGCCTTGATATCGACCGCCTTGTGCGCCTGGAGCGTTTGCTCGACGGTAACCGGAACCAGCTCAACGCCCAGCTTTTTCTTGACCTGCTCGGCAGAGCAGGCCGGGGCTGTTCCACGGGGCCCGCGCACGACGATGATGCGCGTTTGACGCAGTCGCGGCGCCACCCGCATCAGGCCAACTATCTGGTCAATCTCGCCCCAGTCACTCGTTGGCAGCAGAACGACCTTCTTACCGGCCTTGCGCCACTGAGGAAAATACATCCACCCGTGCCCGCTGAAGGGCTGCGAGAACACCGCCGTCTGCAGCCCCACATTGATGATTTGGTCCATCGCCTGCTTCGGCGCCCCTCCTCCGTGCCCGGAAAGATGGAACAGCAGAACACCGTCAGCATCTTTTACTTTGGCCACCATCTTGTCCACTTTGGCCGGAGGTACCAGTTCGCCGCCGACGAACTTCACATCGCCGAGTTTCCGCTCCACCTTAGCGAGGTATTTCTCGAACCTGGCTATCTCTTCGGCCGGCCGAGACAGGTAAATCCCCCCTGTCCTGCCAACATAGATCTGGTGGATTTTTACCGCAGGCATCTTAGGCGGCCATTCTCCACCCTCGTCGGCCATCACGCGCCGACTGCCTAACTGACTACTCAGCAGCACAGCACCCGCGCCCGCTGCGCTCGCCCCCAGAAACTCTCGTCGATTCAGTAAATCACCCCTAATTTGACTCCTTATAAATTAACGTTCTTTCTTTCGCAACCACGAGAAGTGGTTGTTAGAAGAGGCCCCATTTTGCCACTTATTACTAAATGGGAGCCCCGGTAGTGTCTTTCAATTTAGCGCGCAGCCGCTTCAGTTCGGCCTTTAGCTGCTTGACGACCTTGGCGTATGCCGCGTCGTCATAGACGTTTTTCATTTCACGCGGGTCCTTCTTCAGGTCATACAGCTCCCATTCGTCGATGTCGTGGTAGAAGTGTATCAGCTTATACCGCTGGGTTCGCACACCGTAGTGTCTTTTAACGCTGTGCACGGCCGGATACTCGTAGTAGTGGTAATACATCGACGTCCGCCAACCCCTGGGAGTCCTGCCACGCAGTACCCGGCGGATAGTTCGGCCCTGCATATCGTCCGGCTTGCCGACACCGGCAAAGTCCAGAAACGTCGGCGCAAAATCCAGGTTCAGAACGATGTCGTCGTTGACCGACCCGGCTTTTATCTGCCCCGGGTACCGAACAAGCAGCGGCATCCGCAGCGATTCCTCGTACATAAATCGCTTGTCGAACCAGCCGTGGTCGCCCAGATAGAAACCCTGGTCCGAAGTGTAGAACACGACCGTATTCTTGCTCAGCCCCGACGTATCAAGATAATCCAGGAGCCGCCCGACGTTGTCATCAACCGACGCAATGCACCGCAGGTAGTCCTTAATGTATCTTTGATATTTCCAGCGGACAAGGTCTTTGCCCTTCAGATTTGCCTTACGGAAAGCCTCGTTCTTGGGTTCGTATGCTGCATCCCAAAAGTTCTTCTGCTCAGGATTCAGGTTTCTCGGCGCCACAAGTTTCAAATCTATCTTGTCCATCGTCTTTTCGATGCTCATGTCCTGCTCCTTCGCGGCCCTTCCACGGTTGGAGTAATCATCGAACAGGTTGTCCGGCTCCGGCATAGTAACATCGTCATACATCGTCAGATGTTTTGGCCCCGGCTCCCACCTGCGGTGTGGGGCCTTGTGGTGATACATCAGGCAGAACGGCTTGTCGGCCTTACGTTCTTTGAGCCATTTCAGGCAATGGTCGGTAATAATATCCGTGGTGTACCCCGTATATTTTTTTCGCTATCCCATCTCTTTCATAGCCGGGTTGTAGTATGTCCCCTGACCGGGCAGGACATTCCAGTAGTCAAATCCGGTCGGGTCACTCTTGAGGTGCCACTTGCCTATCATAGCCGTCTCATAACCGGCCTCCTGCAGCAGCTTCGGGAACGTCTGCTGGCCGCCGTCGAACCTTTTCCTGTTGTCGATGACCCCGTTGATATGATTGTATTTGCCCGTCAGAATCACCGCCCGGCAGGGCGCGCAGATTGAATTCGTACAGAAGCAGTTTTCAAACAGCATACCCTCTTTCGCAAGCCGGTCGAGGTTCGGCGTCTTATTTATCTTGCTGCCGTAACAGCTCAAGGCGTGCGAGGCATGGTCGTCCGTCATAATAAAGATGATATTGGGCCGTTTTCCTCCCCTCCCTATTGTTTGCCCGATACTCGCACAGCTCGGCACCATCGATAGCGCTGCCCCCGAGACCGCTGCCGAGCCGACCGTCTTCAAAAATTCGCGTCTTGTTTGTTTTTTCATTTTTGTTCCCTTTCTCTCTTTATAAAGACTATTTGCATATAGAGGATTTTAATTTGATTTTCCTTTGCTTCATAAAATCATCCTTTACGCCGCCATATGTCGCTATTGGGAACATTCGGCGCAACATCCAGCCGAGACTCCCAGTCTCTGAGCATTCTTCGGTGTTCTGCCAATGTGGAAGCATACTTTGAGCTTGTCGCAAGATTTTTCGTTTCGCCGGGGTCATCTTTCATATCGAAAAGCTGTTCGACCATATCGTCCTTGTAAGTGATGTACTTGTAGCGCGGCGTTCGAAGCATCCTTCCTCTATTGGAACTTACTTCGGTGATAATCGTGTGGCCCCACGAGAAAATGCCCGCCCCGAGGATAGACCGTAAACTCCTGCCGCGCATATTCTTTGGAGGTTTGATGCCGGCATAGTCGCACAAGGTCGGCATTATATCCAGACCGGAAACAAGATGGAAGCTCTCTGTCCTGTTTTCGGCAACGTGCCCCGGCCAGGAGAAAATCAACGGCACCTTCGCAGATTCATCGTAGAGAGTGTTCTTGCGAACCATCTGGTGGTGCCCTGTCCCCTCACCGTGATCGGCAGTCAATAAAACCAGCGTATTCTTTGCATAACCAAAATCTTCCAGCGCCTGTAAAACACGCCCTATCTCCGCATCAACAAACTCGATGTGCCGATAGTAGCTCCACAAATAATACTGCCACTGCTGTTTGCTCCAATTAGCATTAGCCGGGTCTCTCGCTTGACGCGTTCGTTTTACCATCTCCGGCTCATTCTTATCGAATTGAAAATTGTCCGGCAGTTCAGGAAGTTCTCCTGCAAGTTCCTTGTAACGAAGCTGACCTGGGTCCTTCGTATTCAAACGCAGCCACTCACAGATATCGTGTGGCTGCAGGAAGGAAGCCACCATTAGAAATGGCCTTGATTGTGAACGGTTTCGCAAATAGCCCTCACACGCACGCGACGTGACCGTATCGCAAAGATAACCTAAACCACCAATTCCGGTATTTATAACCTTAAAGCCAGGGATATCATTTGTGAAGCTTCTTGGAATGTGCCACTTCCCTGCATAAACCGTCTCGTATTTCGTTTCTTGCGAAAACCACTGCCCAAGATTGGGAATATCCGAACGTATAGGCAGATTATTTACGTGAACTCCCGTTTCACTGCTGGCACGACCCGTGAAAATAGAGCTTCGCGCAGGACTGCACACTGGGTTGCTGCTATATGATTCCGTGAAACTCACACCGCGGGTCTTAAGCCGGTCAAGCGCCGGCGTTCGCACGTGCCGGCAGCCTCCCGCAGCAATGGTATCAATGTGCTGCTGGTCGGTAATAATCAAAAGGATATTCTTCGGCTTTAGTTTGCGGCTTTGCTTGGCAGCAGAAACGCTCTTGCACGAAACACTACTGCCAAAGACCGCCAATGCACTCCCACCTAACTTTATAAACTCACGCCGATTTATGTGCTGCCTTAGCTCTGTCTTGCTTTCTTTATTCATTAGTTTTTCTTCCTTCTCGCGCTTCTAATTCTTTCGTAAGACTTTCGTACTTGTTCTGTCCTTTGTCTAATTATTTTCTCTGCCCGCTCATCCAGAATATATGCCTTGTGCATCGAGATGGCCGCCAGCAGTCTATGCTTGTCGTCCAGCCAGTATTCGTAGGGAAGAACACCTTCTCCTATTTGGTCAAATCGATGCAGGCGAGCTTCCTTCCCTCCGATTTTCATCGGGTAAACTCCGCGGTAGGATAAATGCTGGCCTTCCTTCAAAAGACTCAGGCCTTCGAGTATGTCAAAGGCCAGAGAAGATTTTTTATCGAACCTCAATCGCTGCACCGCCTCAAACAAACACCAATCACAACTGGGCCGACCGGCAACTTTCCGTTTGAAGCTGCGCCCACCAGCTTTCACGCTCATCACATTGCCCTTGATGAGGACTGTCTCCTCAGTCCCAAGCTCGCTGACGGCCCGCCCATCCGGGTTGGCAAAACGACTGGACAAATGCCATTCGATGGGAGATGCCAATTGGTCGTTGAGGCATATCATCTGGGCATCAATAACGTTCAGTATCCCGTCTACCTGTACCACTTGCTGCTGAACAATGAGCATGAATTCTTCTTTTGATTTGCCGGCAGCTCGTTCAATTCGGACAAACCCAACATTATAGTTGCCGCTTTCACGATAGCCGTGACAGGTCCATATCCGGTACGTGTTCACCCAGTTCCCGCCCGGCTTGAAATCTTCAGATGCAAACGCGAATTCACGAATAGCGCCCAATTCTCTTAGCAAACCAGGCGTCAGGGGGGAACCAACCACTGTCCTTTTTTTCTTCTTGGCCATAATATCCTCTCAAGTGCATAAATATCAACAAAAGTAAACCATCTATACACCGCTAAGTATAATCTTTACCCGCAAGGCTGTCATTGCACGATTTACGCCACTGCTCGAGCGTCGCCTTCATCGTTCGTAAAATCTCCGGCTTTTCCGCCGACAGGTCCTTTGTCTCGCCCGGGTCCTCAATCAGGTCAAAGAGCATATAGCTCTTCCCCTTGTTCTGGGATATCAGCTTGTAACGGTTGTCCGTAAGCGATACCTGTCTGCCGGACTCAAACCCGATAGGTTTGGGACGTTTAGTCATTTTTCCTTCAATCAGCGGCAAAAGACTGACCCCGTCGATGGGCTTCGGCTGCCCCTTCATTTTGAAGCCGACCGCGTCCAGAACCGTCGGGAAATAGTCCGACGTGCAGCACGGAATATCCGTCACGCGCCCACCCTTAACGCGCCCAGGCCATTCGAGCAGACCCGGCACACGAACTCCGCCTTCGAACAAGCTGCGTTTGCGCCCACGCAGCGGCCCTGCTGAACCACGGGTCCGGCCGTGCTTTCCGTCTTTTCCTTCCGGCCCGTTATCGCTGCAAAACCACACCATTGTATTACCGGCGATACCCGCAGCGCGCAGCTCCTTGCGAAGCCGACCCATCTGCTCATCCAGAGCGGTGATACATCCATAGTAGTGCTGCTCGTCTTCGCTGTACTGCGAATACATCTTTCTATGTTCCGGCCCCGCCACGATCGGCAAGTGCGGGGCGTGAAACCAGACAACCGCCAGAAACGGTTCCTTATTCTTTGCGGCTTTCCGGATAAAGCCAACTACGCGGTCCATAATGATTCGCGAATCATCTCCCTTGAGTTCCTCGGTAACGTTTTTGCCGTTGTGCCAATAAAGCGCCCGCACGTCAAACTTCCTTCCATGCACGTTGGCCGGATCGTATGGGTCCCACGTAGCTACCGCATACTCAGTGGAGAACCATTCATCGAATCCGCTCATAGCCGGCGTCATATAATTTTCCTTGGGTTTTCGCCTTGACCCTTTTCCTGAAAAGTCTGCAAGCAGCGTCCCCAGGTGCCATTTGCCGAAATGACCTGTTACGTACCCTTGCGTCTTCAAAGCTTCCGCTAATGTAATTTCTTCCTTGCGCATATGCCCGACGTTTGCAGAAAAGATTCCATATCGATATGGATGTCGGCCTGTAAGACAGCTTCCGCGAGTGGGCGAGCACACCGGCGCACCGGAATAAAAACGCGTGAACCGCAACCCCCCTTCCGCCATCGCATCCAGGCCGGCGGTCTTAATTATCTTATTGCCGTTAAATCCCGCGTCACCCCAGCCCATATCATCTGCCATACAAAGGATAACGTTCGGCCTGACTGTCCCTTTCTTTTTCAAAAAGAAATCCCGGGGCAAAACCATAGCTATGGCACCGCCCGCAATGGAACCGAGGAAATCTCTTCTACTAATCATCTGGCTTTGTTCTTAGTAAAAAATGCGATTCACCCTCAACGCTTTTGGGGTTATACTGTAAGCCGAATCTATGGACTATAATAATACACGCAGCGGGTTTTGTCCAATCAATTGGTATTTTTGTTGAAAATTACAGCATCCTGGTATAATACCGAATAAGGGCACAAGAGCAGAACCAAATTATGCTCTTATGCACTATTTATTCAAGATAAGAGCAATAACAGGGAGGTTTTAAAATACCTCAGCTAAAGAAACAGCTTGGTTCCCTTGATGTATTTGCCGTGGCAGCCGGCGCTATGATAAGTTCAGGCCTATTTATTCTGCCTGCCATTGCTTACGCAAAAGCCGGCCCTGCTCTCATATTGTCTTATTTCTTCGCATCGGTTTTGATGATTCCCAGCGTCCTCAGTAAGGCCGAATTGGCCACCGCAATGCCACGAGCCGGCGGAACATATTTCTTTGTCGAACGCAGTTTAGGCTCGATTTGGGGCCTGTTCGGCGGATTAGCAGGCTGGTTCTCGCTCGCATTAAAAAGCGCCTTTGCCGTTGTCGGAATGGCCGTGCTTATCGAGGTTGTAATACAGCGCCTCTTTCCCACACAGCTAACCCAGTGGCACCTCAAGGCAATAGCCGTCGCCTGCTGCCTCGGATTTACCACCCTCAATATCGTAAGCGTCAAACTAACAAGCAGATTTCAGGTTGTCCTCGTGGGGATACTGCTGGCCATACTTGCCTTCTTTGTTGTCTTTGGCTCCGGAGCCGTTGAATTTATCAGATACAGCGGCTTTCTCGAAAAAGGTTGGCCCGCAGTCTTTGCCACCGCCGGATTGGTTTTTATAAGTTTCGGCGGCTTGACTAAAGTCGCCAGCATTGCTGAAGAAGTCAAACAGCCCGGAAGAAATTTGCCCCTGGGTATGCTCCTGGCCTGGTTTGTTGTAACCATCTTTTACATCGGCGTAATTGTAATTACAGTCGGTGTGCTGGATGGCGCCGAATTGGAGGATATGTACCGGCAAGGTAACATAATGCCTGTGTCACTGGCAGCCAATAAATTTATGGGCCTGCCCGGTTTTGCAATCCTCAGCTTCGCTGCAATAGCTGCTTTTGTAACCACCGCAAATGGCGGCATACTCGCCGCTTCTCGCTCCCCTATGGCTATGAGCAGAGACCAATTGCTGCCGCCGTTTTTAGCCCGCCTCAGCCCACGCTTCAAAACCCCTCACTCCAGCATATTGCTCACAAGCGGCTTTATGATTACCGCAATCGTTTTTCTTGATATCGAAGTGCTGGTAAAAACCGCCTCGACCTTAATGATAATACTTTTCATTCTTGTCAACGCCAGCGTGATTATTATGCGTGAGAGCAGGATACAAAGCTACCAGCCGAAGTTCAAATCGCCGTTATATCCTTATATACATATCCTTGCCATCATCGCTTATAGCGCTTTAATAATTGATATGGGGCTGGTACCGCTCTTGATTACTGCCGGCTTTATCATTTGTGCCTTCGTCTGGTATCTGGTGTACGCCAAAAAACGGGTAAGCCGCCGCGCAGCCCTCGTCCATGTTATTGAACGCGTTACCGCCAGAGAGCTGGTTGACGCTACGTTACCGGATGAGTTGAGGGAGATTATCATTGAGCGGGACGAGATTGTTGAGGACAGATTCGACCAGCTTATAAAGGATTGTGAAATCCTGGACATCCGGGGCAAAACAAGTGCCGAAAAAATCTTCCGACAGGCCTCCGCCATCCTGGCCGAGCGGCTGGGAACAAATGAATACGTACTTTTCGAGAAATTCCTCCATCGCGAAGCAGCGGGCGGCACCGTTGTTCAGCCGGGCTTTGCTATTCCCCACATAGTAGTCGAAGGCGAAAACAAATTCGATATTTTACTCGTTCGGGCCGCCGATGGCATTGACTTCCCGCACGCGCCGGACCCCGTCAAAGTAATGTTCGTCCTGACTGGCAGCAGAGACCAGAGAAATTATCACCTCCGTGCCCTGATGGCTATCGCCCAGATCGCTCAGGAAAAGCAGTTTGAGCAGCGATGGCTCGCCGCCAGGGACCCCGCCGAAATACGAAACTTAATCCTCCTGTCCACCAGAAAAAGGGATGCAAATGTATAAGTCCTCCCGCCCTTATCCATTCGACATTCAACTTCCTTTTTACTAATATCCGAATTTCCTTTTCTCTTTTTCGTCCTTGCTTTACAATTAACCAATGCTTTATCTCTGGTCAACCATACTAATTCTGCTCAACACGGTTTGCCTGGTCCTGGTCGTTTTCGGCCTGCCGGGCAACTGGCTCATCGTCATTGCGACCTGCCTGTTCGCCTGGTGGCGATGGGATGATGGCGTATTCTCAATCTATACATTGATTGCCGTAATAGCCTTAGCTACACTCGGCGAGCTGCTCGAATTCCTTGCCGGCCTGGCCGGGGCAAAAAAATCAGGTGCAAGTTGGCCCGGCTCAATCGTAGCGCTTTTTGGTGCCGTAACAGGCGCTCTGCTCGGCACCTTCATCATCCCTGTCCCTTTTCTCGGCACACTGCTCGGCGCCTGTCTCGGCGCGGGATTATGCGTATGGGGACTGGAATTCTCACGAGGAAAGAAAATGGACCGTTCGCTTCGCTACGCAGTCGGTGCCGGGCTCGGCGAATTCCTCGGCATTACCACCAAATTTGCGCTGGGCATTCTCATCTGGCTTATCGTCGCCGTCGCCGCCTTCTGGCCATAAAAATACCTACAAAAACCCCTTCATTATCAAACAAAAACGTTATAATTAAATTTAAGACTGTTCCGGCAATCTTTGGTACAGGAGGTGACTAAAATGAAAAACCTGACCTTACTATGGCTCTGCCTGCTCTTAGCCATTCCTTGTTTTGGTCATTGCGAGCATCGCAGCGCTGAAAGTCCGCCGTCCGTGTGGCGGAGCAAATCGGCAATCGCAAATAGTCAATCAAGATCGCCCCCCCGCCGTCGTTTTCGATTACCCTTTTACCGCGCCTTTTGCCACTCGTAAATCGACGGCACCGCCGGTCTGGGTTTTGGCGCCTCACCAAGCGGCAGAGCCCGGTTCCCTTCCACCCGCCCCGGCTTACCTCTGCCGGCGGAAATCCTTCCATTTCCCCCATACAGACGGTTGCCGATTATCTCCACCCCGGTGCAGTCCGCAGAAGCCAAATATACCATCGGCGACGACCCGTCCTTGAGCACGAAAACATTGTCCTTGATAACGTGGTCGAAGCTCGCCGTTTTCGCGAACACGCCCTGGCCGCGCTCGACCACAAAACGGTTATAAACAATCAGCCAGTTCTCATTCATCCCGCCCATCCACACCCCCGTCTTTTCTGAGCTGACCTCACAGTTGTAAACCACGTTGCGCGGGCCGTTCGGACCGTGTGCCTTGTCCTCCGGCGGCGAAGCCCACATACCGAACCCATACCCGCCGTGACCCCTTACCGACGTAATGACGCACTGCTCCATCAGGTTCTCGTTTGTCCATCCCGAGTGCCATTGGGCGTCGCTCTCGTGAAAAACGCTCTTGCGAATCACGTTACCGCTGGCGCCCCACTGAAACAAAGGCCCATGCCGCATCTTGAACGTCTCGACGTTCTCGATGAGGCAGTCCCAGCATCTGTCCCAGCCCGTATATGCCGTCCCTCCCCCACCCTTGAACCACGCGTCGTCAAATATGCAATCGCGAATCTCGCACCACTTCGCCATACTGCCG
>JAUVYZ010000228.1 GCA_030602845.1 Phycisphaerae bacterium
GGTATTGCTCCTTTACCAAGCCAATATTCTACGCGCTCGCGGTTGAGCACAACCTGCCTGGCGGGGTCTTTTTCAATTGGGTCGTAATGGCCCAGCTTTTCAAGTATTCTGCCGTCACGCGGCGTGCGCGATTCGACCGCATTGATTCTAAAGAACGGCCGATGCCGCCTGCCCATCCTCGTAAGTCTCAACTTTACTGCCATAATCGTCTCCTTCGTTAAGTGTTTATAATCAATTCCCGTAATCCCGATTCAATCGGCATCACGAAACTCGTTTGCAATGTAAAGCGTACCCGTTTATGAAAATAGCAAAAATCGCGTGGTCAACTTGTGCGTCACTTGCTATTCTTTGTACTTGTTCATCGGTCAAGCTATCGGCCTTTTCTTTTTCGTCCGGCGTCATTATTGCCACTGCCTTTTTTAATTGTTCTAATTCCTCGGTGCTCGGCGCCGCCAGCATTGCCAGCTCGCTGCCGCCTTCGATATCCTTGAATTGGCTTCTTATCATATTACCATACTCACTATCAGCAAACCGAGCCAATTTTTCCAGGTATTGCTCAATCGAAATATTCTGTTTTATCGCCGTTTTATTTTCCCTTCTCGTTTCAACCATAGTGTTAATTTGACGAAAGGAGCAGTGGCTGGGAATTTTCGACCCAGCCGGCTGGACGCTGGTGCTTGCCTTTGTGATTGACGTCGCCGAGGTCCTCACGGGCCCTTTCCGCCAGCGTAAGAAGACGCTTGACCATATCGGGATGCTCAGCCGCAACATTGGTCGTTTCGCCGATGTCGGCTTTCAGGTCATACAATTGAAGGGGCGTATCAGGTATGCCCTTTCCCCAGTTGCGTTTTTTCATCTTCATCGGCAGATGCAGTTTCCACCTACCCGACCGCACTGCCTGCAACTGGTCAATCTGGTAATAATAAAAGGCCTTATGCGGTGACTTTGCACCTTTTTTGCCGGCTATAAGCGGCCGGATGTCCTTGCCATCGATGATGCGGTCCCTCGGTGGTTTGGTACCGGCCAGCCGGGCGAAAGTTGGCAGCAGGTCCATCGTTGAAGACAGCTCATCGCAGGTTTTGCCTGCGGAGATTTTGCCGGGCCAGCGCATCACACACGGTTCACGCATACCGCCTTCCCAGGTGCTTCCTTTGTGCCCGCGAAGCGGGCCGTTGCCGCCGCCAAAGCGATTGGAGGCCCCGTTGTCCGACGTGAACACAACCAGCGTGCGCTCATCGATGCCCAGCTTCTTTAGCGTCTCAAGTATCCGGCCGGTGGACCAATCAATTTCTTCTACGCAGTCGCCGTAGCCCTTATTGGCGGACTTGCCGCGGAAGTTATCACTGGAATGGACAGGGTTGTGCGGCATTGTGTGCGGCAGATAAACAAAGAACGGTTTGTCCTTATTGGAGGTGATGAACTTGAGCACCTCCTCTGTGTAGCGCTTTGTCAGCGTGTTCTGATTGGCCGGCGCTTCAATAACGGTTTCATTGCGCAGGAGCGGCAGAGGTGGGCGTTTGCCGCCGGGCTTTCCGCCCATATCGTTACTGTAGGGGATGCCGAAGTAATAGTCGAAGCCCTGGCGAGTTGGAAGGAACTGCGGCTGGTCACCCAGGTGCCACTTGCCGATGCACGCGGTGGCGTAGCCCCGCTCTTTGAGTATTTCAGCGATGGTGATTTCCTCCGGATTGAGTCCCTTTTTATTGACAGGAAACAGCACGCACAGGCCGTCGTCGTTTTGATGCATATTGATCCGGCGGGGATAGCAGCCGGTCATCAGACTCGACCGGGACGGTGTGCAGACCCCACTGGTTACATAGAAGCTGGTAAAGCGGATTCCCTCGGCGGCCATTCGGTCGATGTCCGGCGTGCGGTGCTTGTTTGAGCCGAAGCAGCCGAGGTCGCCGTAGCCCAGGTCGTCACAGAAGATGATAATGAAGTTCGGCGGCCGACCACCAGTTCCACTGCCAGCGGTCTCCTTAGAAGCACCCAGGCATCCCGGCACAGCCAGCGACGCCGCTGACAGCCCAATGACTTTCAAAAAACCACGACGGCTTAAATCTTTATTCATATTAACTACCTTTTCCACAAATACTCACACCAAAACGAAATAGGCCTTCTGCTTTATCATCGTTTTGTTTTTCTTCCTCTTCGCTTTATGATTCTTTTTCGTTTCGAGCGTTGCTTTATTTTTCTCCCGCCCGTCATAGCTGCGCTTAACGTCTCCATATTAAATCCGCCGGAAAATAGATTTTTGAGGCCGCCTAAGCTTCCGCCGCTGATTGATTTCATCATATCCCGGCTGCGCCTAAACGTCTTTACCAGACTGGAAACATCATTGACTTCTACACCAGCCCCTGCTGCGACCCGCCTTCGCCTCGGCGAATCTATAATATCGGGGTCGCGCCTTTCCTGAGGCGTCATCGAATACACAATTGCTTCCATTCGCGGCAGCTCCCCGCCGTCAAGGTCCAGTTCGCCAAGCTGTCCTCCCATTCCGGGCATCATTTTGAGCATATCCTTAATACCGCCCATTTTTTTGACGGCCTGCATTTGCTTGAGAAAATCATCAAAGCCAAAGCTGCCCTTGGCCATTTTCTTTTGCAGTTTCTCTGCCTCTTTGGCTTCGAACTGCTCCTGCGCCTTCTCCACGAGTGTTACAACATCGCCCATACCCAGGATTCTGCCGGCCATACGGTCGGGGTGGAATTCTTCGAGCTTGTCCAGCTTTTCGCCGACCCCGATGAACTTAATGGGCTTTCCTGTTACGGCCTTGACACTCAGTGCAGCTCCGCCGCGGGCATCGCCGTCCAGTTTTGTAAGGATAACGCCATCGAGCTCCAGCCGCTCGTTGAACTCTTTGGCGGAATTAACGGCGTCCTGACCGGTCATCGCATCGCAGACTAAAAAAATCTGATGTGGGTTGATTGCCTTTGCGACGTCGGCCAGCTCAGCCATCATTTCTTCATCTATATGCAGCCGACCGGCTGTATCGAGCAATGCCACATCGTAACCGTTCTTGCGAGCGTGCTTGACAGCATTTTTTGCAACCTTGACGGAGTTTTTGCCTTCTTCGCTGTAAACATCGATATTTACTTGCCGGCCCAGAACAATTAACTGCTCGATGGCGGCCGGCCTTCGCAGGTCATCCGCCACTAAAAGTGTTTTCTTACCCTTTCCGACCAGGTATTTGCCGAGTTTCGCGGCGGTGGTGGTTTTACCACCGCCCTGCAGACCGGCCAACATAATTATCGTAGGCCCGGGTGAGACAAAATAAACACTGCTATCGACCGGGCCCATCAGCTTTGTAAGCTCATCGTTGACGATTTTTACCAGAATCTGGCCGGGATGAAGACTTTTTATCACCTCAGCGCCGATGGCCGCTTCCGTAACGTCTTTGCAGAACTTCTTTACCACACTATAGCTGACATCGGCTTCGAGAAGGGCCTTGCGGACATCGCGCATAGCGTCTGAGATGTTGGCCTCGGTGATTCTACCTCGGCCGGACAGCGACCTGAAAACTGAATTGAATTTCTCAGTTAATAACTCAAACATAACTCGATACTCGATGCTCGATACTCGATACTCGATACTCGATTTTCTTCTGCTACGAGCATCCAGCATTGAGCTTTAATTATTCCGGCGAAATGAGGATTGTAAAGTCGCAGAGACGATATTGCAAGGACAAAATCTAACAGAGACAGCAGCAGCGCTCGCCCGTGGTTCGTGATTCGAGGTTCGATTCACGATTCACGCATCAGACACTCCAGTCTTTGGAGCCCTTAACAAACTTATTTTGTAGTATTATGCCCACTACCGTCGGTACAAACAGCGCGACCGGCAGAAACCAGTTGTGATTAAGCACCAGAACTTTAACCAGCTCCTCCCGCCCCACGTGCGCGTTGCACAGTACCGCCAGGAATCCTACTACCAATAACGCGCTGCCGCCCACACTGGAAAAGAGCATAATAGCAATGTTGAAAACGATAAAGGATCTCATCCC
>JAUVYZ010000189.1 GCA_030602845.1 Phycisphaerae bacterium
TCTTCGCTTCGGCGGTCTACAACCATCATGCGGTAGAGGCGTGACATCTTCTATCGAGGCGATGCGCAATCCCACCTGCTGCAGGGCTGAGATGGCAGATTCACGACCCGAACCGGGTCCTTTAACCCTGATTTCGACCTCGCGCACGCCATTACGCACAGCGGTATTGGCGCAGCGTTGTGCAGCCTGTTGAGCAGCAAAAGGCGTACTTTTGCGAGAGCCCTTGAAGCCGACACAGCCCGCTGAACCGGAGCAAATCGTATCACCATTTAAGTCCGTAATCGTAATCAACGTGTTGTTGAATGTCGCTTTTATGTGCACAATAGCCTTGGCGACATTCCTTCTAACTTTTCGTCTTGCACTTTTTGCCATTATTTTTCTCGTATTTCGTATATCGTGCTGCTTATTTCAGCAATCAATTATCAATTTGTTTTAGCGTTTTTCCTTTACGCCCTTCTTGCCTGCCACCGTCTTTCTTGGGCCTTTTCGAGTGCGTGCATTGCTTTGAGTACACTGACCCCGAACGGGCAAACCCCTTCTGTGGCGAATGCCTCTATAACAGTTTATATCGCGCAACCGACTGATATTTTGAGCTACCTGTCTGCGAAGCTGTCCTCCCACGATGTAATTGCGGTCGATAGTCTGTATTATGCGGCTAAGCTCATCTTCGGAGAGTTTGCCAGCCTTTGTGCTTTTTTCGATTCCGGCTTCTTTCAAAATCTGTTCCGAGGTATATCTACCTATACCACCAATACCGGTCAATGAAATCCATATGGATTTGTCATTAGGAATATCAACACCAACTATACGCGGCATATCAGCTCCTTCTCGTATCCGGCTTCACGCTTCACGACAAAATCAACCCTGGCGCTGTTTGTGTCGCGGGTTTGTACAAATCACCCGCACGACGCCTTTGCGACGAACAATCTTGCAATTCTCACATATACGTTTTACAGAACTTCTAACCTTCATTTTTCATACCTACCGACTTTCCATATGGCACACGAGCCACGACTAATGCCGGAGAACTATTCGGCCTCTATTCAAATCATAAGGAGACATTTCAACTACAACCGTATCGCCCGGCAAAATTCGAATAAAATTCATTCGCATTTTGCCCGAAACATGCGCCAAAACCTTGTGGCCGTTTTCTAATTCCACTCTAAACATTGCATTCGGCAAAGCATCGACCACCTTGGCTTGCAATCTTATTGTGTCCTTCTTTGGCATTTTTCGTGTCTCATGTTTCGTTCGGAATACGATTCAGCGTCTTTTTGCCGTCAACACCTCACAACCATTTTTCACCATCGCAATTGTATGTTCAAAATGAGCCGAGCATTTACCATCTTTTGTTACGACTGTCCAGCCGTTTTTCAGTGTCCGCACGGCACTGGTGCCGGCGTTAATCATCGGCTCAACTGCCAAAACCATTCCCTCGGTCAAAACAATGTCATTGGCCCGCAAATCGTCGCTGACAAAGTTGGGCAGTCTCGGCTCTTCGTGCATTTTTCTGCCAATACCGTGTCCAACAAAGTCTTTTACTACCGAAAAGCCGGCTGATTCAGCGTAATGCTGCATTTGTGCAGCAACCTGGCTCCACTTAACAGCCGGCGCAACCTTCGCTATTGCTATGTCGAGAACGTGCCTTGTTACGTCCATAAGTTTGCGTTTATGCTCAGAAATTTTACCTATAGCAATCGTAACAGCAGCATCTCCACAATAGCCATCAAGTCTGACGCCAAAATCAATGCTCAGGATCTCGCCGCCCTTGAGCTTTGTATTCCCTGAAGGAATCCCGTGAACGACCTGCTCATTTATCGAGGCGCAAATTGCACCCGGAAACGGCATTTTAGCATATGGGCCGCGGACACCCTTAAACAGAGCCGCTGCTCCGGCATCAGCAGTCATTTGCGAGGCCACGGCATCCAACTGGGCGGTACTTACTCCCGGCTCGGCAATCTCTTGCAATTTTGAAAGAACGTCGGCTACAACTGCACCCGCTTTACGAATTAACTCAATTTCCCTTCGGCTGCAAAGCGTTATAGCCATTTAATTTCGTATCTCGTATTTCGTATTTCGCTTCACACTTCACGTTTTGACGAGGGCGTCCAGCTTCTCGAATACTAAAACGCTTACCTCGTCGGCATCTTTGTTAGCATCGATGTCATAAACCGCGCTGTTGTTACTATTTCTATAGTAATCCACCACCGGCTCTGTCTGCTGGTGATAGGTCTTAAGCCGATTCGCCACTACCTCAGGGCTGTCATCCGGCCGCTGAACGAGCCTGGCGCCATCGTTGTCACATATTTCTTCGACTTTCGGCTTCAGGTTTTCAATGTGGTAAACCGCACCGCATTGAGGACAGCTTCTTCTTCCGGTCATTCGCTCAGCTACTATCCGGTCATCTATCTTCAGGTTCAAAACAGCGTCTATTTTTTTGTTGGTCGAAGCCAACGATTTATCAAGTTCGTCGGCCTGATTAACGGTTCTGGGAAAACCATCGAGTATAAAACCAGCCTCAGGCGCCTTTTTTATTGCGCCGGCCATCATCTCAACTATTATTTCGTCGGGCACAAGTGCACCCGAATCCATATAGCTTTGGGCCTTTTTCCCCAGCTCGGTGCCTGCTGCTCTTTCCTGTCGTAAGATATCTCCGCTGGACAGATGGAGCAGACCATATCTGACAACAATATGCTTGCACTGGGTTCCTTTACCCGCACCAGGTGCGCCCAACAAAACTATTCTCATCCATACGCTCCTTTTATCCTGCCGGCTCCACTGAAACCCTCATAGCTGCGCATCAAGAGGTTGGCCTCAATTTTCTGAACGAGATCCAGCGAGACACTGACAACTATCAATAAACCCGTGCCGCCCAAAAACGTTGCTACTAACCAGGGAATCCCCAATATAATATTAATGACGGTTGGCACGATGGCGATTATGGCCAGAAATGATGCTCCAAAATAGGTGATTCTGGTCATCACGGTTTCGAGGTAATCAGCGGTTCTGCGCCCTGGCCGAAGGCCGGGGATGAAGCTTCCGGAATCCCGCAAATTTTTGGCCATTTCTTTCGGCTGGAACTGCACCGTTGTCCAGAAATAAGCAAACAGAAATATCAATAACATATACAAAACGTTGTATGTATAAGCACGACCGGGTGTCAAGGCATTCTCCAAATCCATAAGAAACCCTGAACCTCTGAAGCTCTCTATGTTTCTCAACTGGCTAATTATCAGCGGCGGGAACATCATAAAGGCCGATGCGAAGATTATCGGCATCACTCCGCCGTGATTGACACGAAGTGGCAAATAATGTCTCTGGCCGCCATAAATCCTGCGGCCTCGCATCTGTTTTGCCTGCTGAATCGGTATTCGGCGCTGGCCCTGCGTTATCAGTATCGCACCGGCAACAACGAATACGAACGCTGCTATCAGGAACAATATCTGTGCCGGGCCTATTTTCCCCGGTCCTCTGACGATTCTTAAGTCGACGTTGTCGGCGAGCATCTTAATTGCCCAGGGCATTCGAGATAGAATGCCAGCCATAATTATCAAACTGATTCCATTGCCTATGCCGTATTCATCTATCTGCTCGCCGAGCCACATCAAGAAGACGGTGCCGGCCGTCATACCAACAATCCCCATTATCAATGCCTGGTAGTACACGTCGGCATCGAATGCCCCCGGCACGACGACACTGAGATACTTAATAGCCATCATAGACTGAATGATACATATCAGTACCGTCAAGTATCGCGTGTACTCCTGTATCTTTTTATGGCCGGTCTGGCCTTCCTGTCGTAACTTCTTCAAAGCGGGAATGACCTCGCCCAGCAACATAAGGATAATCGATGCGGTAATATAGGGCATAATTCCCAGGCCAAACAAGCTGCTTTTACTCAGAGTTCCACCGCTGAACATTTGCATCATTTCAACCGCTCTACCAATTGGAGTATCTGTTTGGCCACCGGCTTGTTGAGCGTTAAGGGTGTCAGCTATCTTCTTATGGTTAAAATAGGGAATTGGGATATGGAAACCAACCCTGTATATTATCAGCAGCGCCACAGTAAAAAGAATCTTGTTGCGCAGGTCCGGGATTCTGAATATGTTAAATACTGTCCCAAGCATTTCTATATTTTCCGATAGTGTTTCACTTTGCAATAATTAAACCGGCTATTTTATCACTTTGGCCGTGCCACCGCAGCCTATAATCTTCTGCTCTGCAGTTTTGCTAAATTTATGCGCTGCCACCTCCAACTTCCTTGTCAGTTCGCCATTACCAAGAATCTTAACTTTACTTTTGCAGCTGAGAATCAGTCCTGCATCGGATAATTGTTCTACACCAACGGCAGCACCTTCGTCAAATCTTTCCAATTGTGATACGTTAACAATTTGGTATCGTGTTGCGAACTTATAATTACTAAAGCCGCGTTTTGGCAGTCTGCGAAATAAAGGCATCTGGCCACCTTCATAAAGCGACACGGAAGTCGAGCCGGCCCTGCTGGCACTACCTTTGTGGCCTCGACCACAGGTTTTGCCGCGGCCGGTGCCGGTGCCTCTACCAACGCGCCGCCGAGCTTTATGTTTACCTGCGATAGAAGTTATCTCATAATTCAACATTTAAATCATCACCACCTTTTCATTGCTTTAACTTCTACGCCGCGAAGAGATTCAACCGCTTCTTTGCTGCGTAATCTCAACAACCCATCCAACGTAGCTTTGACAACATTTTTAGCAGAGGAGCTTCCGTAAACCTTCGTCAGGACATCCTGCACGCCGGACAATT
>JAUVYZ010000010.1 GCA_030602845.1 Phycisphaerae bacterium
ACGGTTCAGGGCAAAAGCTTCGAACTGATAGCTATCGAAAATGGCCGGCCAATTTATTACATAACCTGCAATGCTGATGCTGCAATCTCGACAGGTGCCAACTTTCTTCACAATCCGCCCTATTCGGTTGACGGCAATGACTTGACCATAGGCATCTGGGATGCCGGCTGGGTCCTTGCCACACATCAAGAGTTTGACGACCGAGTAGTGATAATGGATAGTAATTCGGAACCTAATACGCTTCCTAATCTTGACCCTAATCACGCAACTCACGTGGCCGGGACAATCGGCGCACAAGGGGTTGACCCTAACGCAAAAGGTATGGCTCCAGCGGTGAATATCGATTCCTATGACTGGTATTCGGACACCTTAGAGATGGCCAGCCGGGCCGCAACCGGGGACGGTGAAGATGGAAGAATATACCTGTCCAATCATTCATACTCTGTCATAGCCGGCTGGGAGCGGGGAATCTTCAAAGCAATACCAGGGGATTTTAACGGCGATGACAGAGTTGACTTTATAGATTTTGCAATACTTGCTGCCAACTGGCAAGAGCTGGCCCCCGACCCGTTTGTAGATATCGCTCCCTGGCCATACGGCAATGGCATAGTTGACTTCCTGGATTTGGCGGTATTAGCCGAACATTGGCTCGAATTCAGTGTAGAGCAGCCGTATTGGTTCGGCGTATGGGGTGAAGGCGAGGACAGAAACTTCGGCCGGTATGGTCCTCACACTGCCGACTGGGATTTGGTTTGCTATTCGGCTCCTTATTATCTTCCTTTCAAAGCTGCGGGGAATGATAGAGATGACAATGCGCCGGTTAACGGAACGAAGTTCTGGTATCTGGACCCCAATGACCCCAACGACCCCAATGACCCCAACGACCCTAATGACCCCAACGACCCCAATGACCCCAATGATAGGAACTGGGTACAGAGAATATATGACGTGAATGACCCGAATGCTCCTTATGATGATAGTTGGGATGATGGTGGATACGATACAATCCCGACTATTAGCACGGCTAAAAATATAATGACCGTTGGTGCCGTGGATGATGTTAACCAGATGGTAGTTTTTAGCAGCTGGGGCCCGACAGATGACGGCCGAATCAAGCCGGATATCGTTGCAAATGGATTCGAGCTTTATTCCCCTGCAGCGGTCAATGATGTCAACTACGCCACGTATTCCGGCACGGGTATGGCTTCTGCCAATGCCGCCGGCTCAGCGGTTCTACTGGTGGAATATTACAATAAGTGCTTTCCCGGCGAAGCTATGCGGGCCAGTACACTGAAGGGATTAATAATCCACACGGCGACCGACCTTGGCAATGCCGGGCCGGATTACAGGTACGGATGGGGGTTGATAAATGCAAATCAGGCAGCCGATTACATAAAGCAAGATTTTGAATACCCCAATGGAGAAAGAATTATTGAGGATGTTCTGGCTGAAGGGACGAGCAATACCTACACATTTACATCTGACGGCAACAGCCCAATTTGGGCGACCTTGTGCTGGACAGACCCGCCCGGGACTCCCATCATCGAGTCGGATGATGTCAATGATATCAATGATGTCAATGACGTCGTCCCGGATAATAACACGCCCTGCCTAATAAACGACCTTGATTTGTATATCATTGATAATAACGACCCTAACATAATTTATTACCCGTACAGACTGGACCCGAATAATCCGGATGCTGCTGCCGCAGCCGACGCCAACGGCAATATACTGGACAACGTCGAGCAGGTTTATATCCCCTCACCTAATGCGGGGACTTACACGGCAGAGATTAGTCATAAGGGAACGTTAGCTAATGGCTCCCAGTATTACTCTCTTATTTTAAGCGAGCCGAAACCGATTCGTTACATATTCGTTGATGATGATGCTCCCGACGACCGTAATAAAGGAGTTCCCGACGCGTTTGTTGGGGGTACTAACAGCGACCCGAATGAAGACGGCAGCTCCGAGCATCCGTTTGACAGCATTCAAAAGGCCGTTGATGCCGGTGACGATGACACTACCATCGTCGTCCGTGACGGCACTTATACGGGTGTCGGGAATTACAATATTGACCCCGGCGGTAAGGCACTGACAATAACGTCGAAATATATGTGGTTTAGCTATGACTGCACCATAGATTGCGAGAGCAATGGGCGTGCCTTTATTTTCCAGAGCGGTGAAAGTGCAACTACAGTTTTAGACGGCTTTACCATCAAGAACGGATTTGCTGAGGACCTGAACTGGCCGCAGCAGCCTGATGTCGACCCAAGTGGTTACGGAGGCGCAATATACTGCGAGGGCAGCAGCCCCTCGATTATCAATTGCATCATAATAGAAAACGAAGCCGAAGCCGGAGGCGGTGCGATATTCTGCCATGAAAATAGTAACGCCATAATCAGGGATTGTCAGATAAGTCTGAACGATTGCGGGACCGGATTAGACAAATACTATTACGATGTGAATGATTTCAACGATATAAATCTGCGGGGCGGTGGAATATACTGCAAAAACGCAAGTCCGGCGATAATTAACTGTATAATCGGGGGGGTGTGGGGAATCGGGAACAAGGCCGGTGACGGCGGGGGCGGAATTGCATGTGAAGATAGTAATGCTGTGATTATCAATTGCACCGTAAGTTACAACTTCTGTTCGGCTTCAAATCCTTATATTTATCAGGACGGCGGCGGAATACACTGCGACGGAGGCACCCCGGGAATATACAACTGTACCATAGAACAGAACATTACGATAGACTCCGGCGGTGGAATTGCCGTTTTGCAAAGTGAAGCGTGGATTGACAATTGTACGATAACTTATAATCATTGCTACGCCAGCGGCGGAGGCATTTTCACCTGGGGTGAGGATTCTAACGCTGTGTCGGTTATTACAAATTGCGTTATAGCCAACAATATTGGCGGCTACAGCGGCGCTATGAACTCAGGCTATAACAGCTTTGTGGAAATTGAAAACTGCACGATTGTAAATAACGAAGGCGCTTACAGATATCTGAGCGAGCAAGGCGAGGAATTTCAAATAGGCGGTCTGGAATGCTACTACGGCACTGCATCGATAACAAATTCCATCATCTGGGGTAATATCGGCTTGTCAATCGCCGCCCCGGATATAAACGATATAAACGACGTGAACGATGTTGTTGTTGTTACGTACAGCGATATTCAGATGTTTGACAGCAACGGCTTTAGCGACCCCTGTGCAGTCTGGAACGGCGAGGGAAATATCAACGAAGACCCCTTGTTTGCCGACCCTGATATTTGGGTTTCTGATTATCACTTGAAATCGAGTTCAGGCAGATGGGACCCGGAGGACTTAGATAATCAACAAGGATGGGTGTTTGATAATGTCCACAGTCCCTGTATTGACGGAGGCGATCCGAGTTCCGCATATCTGCTCGAACCGGCTCCGAACGGCGGAAGAATCAATATGGGGGCTTACGGAAATACCAGGCAGGCGAGCAAGTCCACAAAGCAATGACAATTTCCAATTGTCGATTTACGATTTACGATTGATATTATGACACCTGATGACCTGAAGAAAAGAACGAAACAATTCGGCCTGCGTGTGATTCGATTAGTAGAAGCTCTTCCAAAAACGCAAACTTCTGCTGTTATTGGCAAACAGTTATTAGATTGCGCTATGTCGGTAGGTGCTAATTACCGTGCTGCCTGTAAAGGCAAGTCCAAAGCGGATTTTATCGCAAAATTAGGCATTGTTGAGGAATAAGCGGACGAATCGATTTACTGGCTGGAAATGCTTGTCGAAGCTAAGATTATAAGGTTAAATTTAATAGCGGAATTACTTGCAGAAGCCAACGAACTGACTGCAATCATAGCCACGTCCCGTATAACCGCCAAGAAAAACAAATAAAATCGTAATTCGCAAATCGAAAATCGCCAATTACTTTATCTTGGGTCGGGGACATAGTGCAGCGCAACGAGCCGTACTTTGTCTTTGCCGGAATAAACATCGCTTCTGTCAAGTATGGCAATAACTCTTTTCTGCGGGCCGTCGGTGCCGATGCGGACGAGTATGTAAGCGGTAAAGACATCGCTGCGAACGGTAACGAGATTGCTGATTCGTGAGAAGATTATATCGCGCTCCTCGAAGTCATCCACAACACCGTCGCCCGGTCTTAACCTATCGGTCGTCAGGTCGGGGAAACCGAGCAGGTCAATACCATCAAGAGCGCACTGCTGAATACTGTATTTGTTGTCAGCGCCGCCGACCACAAAGTTTAATTCCCCTATGCTTGCAAAGCCGGGTTCTTCTCGCAGAGGTATTAAACTTCCAGTCGCTATGGTTCGAAACTCATAGTCGGCAACCAAAACAGGCGACGCGCCCGTTGTATCTAATAATCGCAGTTTATCTCGATAGGCGACTATTGCTTGTGCTATTGGCTCGGTCATCCAGGGTAGTTGTGCTATCACATACCACGGTGCGGTATTGATATTTATCCTGCCGGGGACCTTCCATTCCGACCTGTCATTTTCATCTGTGTTCGCGTCACCATCGTTGTTAATCTTGTCGGTGCTCGGGTCGAAGACGGTTAGATATTGAAAAACATCTCTATGATTGGGGTCTTGCAGATTTAATCTCACTCTGTATTCTTCGTTTTTATCTATTTCCCATAGCTGGCCGATTTCCCATAGTTTTTCGCCGATGGTACTGTTAGGCTCAGTACCGTGCCCGATTGTCAGGATTCGGGAAACGTCACCAACCGTAAGCAATTTTGTGTAGGGTTGTGGTTCCATTGTACGATAAGGAGGTTTTATGGGATTCGGAAGATAGAAGCTGAAGTTGTGGCCTGTGAGCTCAGCGGGGTCAACATCGTTCCTTACGCCGAGCGAGCCATAGGAGCTGACTACATCTTCTGCCAACGTTTGATAAATAACATGCCAGCCGCGGTCATCCCGTCCGAAATATCGTTCGTCGTCCCTCGGCGCCCAGTTCGGGTCAACTACCTGCCGGTCAACATATATCCATTCTCCTGCGCCCACTCTTCGTTTAAGGAACAAAATCCCATCGCCGACCGGACGAGTAGTTAACGTGGGCGGTTGTCGGTCGGGCCCGCCAACTACCGGCGGCTTGCGCCCGCCGGGCGGCTGCCAGTACCCAAAAAACCTGAGTCTTCGGTCCTGCATTACCCTTACCCCTCTTCCCCGGTATATGTCAAACTCACTCAGTCTATTAGCAACCACAAAATAGCTGTTTGGGTCAATTCTATCGCCGCTGCCGAACGACACGGTTAACACATCACCGGTACTGTTAGAATCATCGTAAATAAGCTCAATCTCGAAGTCACTTAAGTTTATGCGCTCACTGAACGGGTTGTAGAGCTCAACCGCGCAGTAAATGTCGCCGGGCCTGCACTTCATACCGATTTCAGTAATAAACGGCTGGGCCTCAAAGCCATAATAGGTGATGCCGCTGACGCAGGGGTCCACGAAAGTTGTTACGCAATCGGGGTCCAGGAATCCATCATTATCAATATCATCCCTGTCGGCGAAGTCGATTATATTGACGGCAAGCTGTGCAAAACGTCTTTCAATTTGTCGGCGGATGGGAGGAGCTAAATAGGGGTCGATACTGCTCTGCAGACTGCGGTATAATTCCTCTAATTCCTCGACGGTAGTAGTTTCCCTGTTGATGTTAATCATCTTACGGCTGTCCGGGGCGATAATCCTGTCGATGTTGTAAGTGGTGAGCAGATGCCGTCTGTAGTAGTTGGGGTCATAGGGATCCGTAACAGATTTTTGCCAATCTTCCAGCGTACCAACACTTCCGCCATAAGGCTCATTCTTAATTGGAGCATCCAGACCTACCGTCCAATTCCATAAACTCTCCAATCGCGTCTGAGCTCTCGAAGTTATGCAGTACCGGTAGCGCAGCTCAAGCTCATCGGATATATCAAACGGCAAATAACCGCTTGCCGGAGACTCAATACGCCAGACCATCTTATTCTGAAATGTATTCCAGTTGTTTCGATTGTTTGGGTCGTTTGGATCGTCGGAAGTATCACACCTTGCAGCATGAATCTCATCAACATCGTCTCCGAATCTTGCCAGCCCGGCCAAATTTATCTGCATCTGGCTTGAGCCGTCAATTCTTTCACGGATGATGCTGTTGGGGTCAAACGTACCTGCTATGTTGACATTTTCCATTGCCTGGTTGTCAATGATTCTGATGGCTGCGTAAATGGTTTTGCCCTTGCTTGTCCTAATATTATCAAGCGGAATCCATTTTGCATCCGCTATACCATCGCCGTCTGCATCGGCTAATTGCCCCCTAAGTTCACCGCCCAACACACCGCCCAACATGCCGTCATCCATATCATTGCCGCCGTCCAGTTCTCCGTTAATATCCAGGTAAATTTTAGGATATTCCAGAATAACTTTTCTGCTCCCTGGCGGATCTACCTTAACATACCTTGTAGCGAAACCACTCCAGGCCAAGTATCCGGTAACATCGCTTATCTGCCGCCAGTAATATATGTCGTCCTCTGGGTCGTCAGGGTCTCGCTCTACGTCGGGCTCAAGACTTGCCAGCCAGGTGTTGCACGGGTCAGGATAGTCGTAGTATTCCTGGCCCGGGCAGCAAACGGGCTTGTGGGGGACATCAAGAGCCAATTCCTGCGATATCTTTGCAATGACCGTTTCGACGGCGAAGTTAAGCTCCCTGTTTTCCGATATGGCCGACGTCGCTATTTTGTCCACACGGGCCATCATAACAAACACCACGCCGACGGCAGCCAACAGCGTGGTCAAAACCACCGTTAGAATAAGGGCCGAGCCGGCGGAAAACCTGTTTTTCCCGAGTTTTTCGTTTGCCATTTTCATTTTCGCTATCTTTCTTTTGTTGCCACCAAATCGAAAATCGTAAATTGGAAATCGGAAATCTCTTCTACTCGCCTATATAAACAATATGCGTAAACCGCCGACCGTCCTCTATAATCCCCATCGAATCATACAGCGTAAAAGTGAACTTTAATGCTTTGGGGTAAAAGTCCGAAGAAAATGTCATAATAATATCGGGGGGTACCAACCTATATTGAAGCCTCCCGTCTCCGATACGGTACCAGTCCTGCTTGGCTGGCATCGCTGGGGTATTGAAGGAAACGCCGAATTCGGTTTTCATCTTGGGGCCCGGGTCCATCAGCAGGAAATGGGAATCATCAGTTGCAGCAACTCCATCGGGGTCGTCGCTGGGAAACCACCGATACTGGTCACCGATAGGAGTAGGGTCAGGACCAGGGTCCCAATATGCCCATTGGACTGCGAAACTGCCAACACTTTCACTCATTAACTTATGAAAGGTATTCGGGTCATATATATCGAACAGAGGACGTTTCTTAAAACAGGCCGGTATTATTTGATCCCTATAAGGTATACGACCGACTGCTTTCCATTCGGATAGTGACAGTCTGTCATGTTCATAGAAATCGTTGTTTTGGTACCTAAGATGAATAACCTCCGGCTCTTTGAAATCATTGAAATCCGCGAACCAGTGGAAAATACTTGTATCCGCAGTTAGTATGTGCTGAGACCTGGCGAGTACTCGTTTTTTGTTTATTTGTTTCCAGGGGAATTTGGGATTGAAGGGCAGGGTGCGATTGACCCCTGCCTGGCCGTAGTAGATTCTGGCAAGGTTTCCTCTTATGGGCGTGCCGGTGGGGGCCGGCACCTTTGCATCAAGTATAGGGTCAAGGGGGTTGGGAAAATACAATTGGGTGGACTGAAAATCACCGACGGGAAAGAACATAATCTGGTCGTATCTTTGGCCGGGATTGGTCGGGTTCTTCCGGAACTGTATCAAAAGCGGGGCATCCTTGCGAATGTCTTTGAAGTCGGTATTCAACTGGTCGGTAATGGCCCGCATTTTTCGCATAATTTCAGCGTTTGCAATCCCGGTGCGAAAGGCCCCTATGCTGACCTTGAAAATCACACCTGCAAAAGAAAGCACCATAGCCAGAATCGCAATAGCAACTACAAGCTCAATTAGAGTAAACGCTTTATTAGTTCGTAGTTTGTAGTTCATAGTTCGTAGTTCATAGTAATCTGTGGTTAAAACCTTATTACTTTTTGATATATCGCTATACAGGGGTATCTGCCGCCGTTGACCGGCGGCGGAACAACCCAAATTCTCCACACTCTACCAGGGACGATGCCCGGGCCCCAGGGCCTGTCAAGTAGAATCATTTCATCCTCCCTCACCGCTGTGCCAGGGTCATCCGCATACCGTTCCAATACGCGGTATATCTGTCCGGTTTCGTCATCCACTATCGTATAGCCATCGTTAATAAATGTTTTCTCAACAGGGTCAACAAAGTTTATCAAAAGCTCGTTGGCGTCGGGGGTGGTTTGATAAACGTTGACATCGACCGGTACCGGATAGAACCAGCCAACAGCAGGGTTAAGCGCACGGGTAACGGGCTCCCGACGCCAATATGTTGCACCTGACCCTATCTTCCTGCTCACAAAGACCGTTACCTGCACAAGCCGGGTAGGCCCGGTAGTCGGGTCTATTACTCGCCTGCAAAGGGCCGACCAGAAATATTTTTTTTCCGAGACGTTGATGCCGGGGTCCGAAGGATATGCAAATGCGTTGGGGTCGAAACCAAATGTCAATGTTGCAGGAAAGGTGACGTCGTTAAAGTCGGTGTGCCGGTCAACTTTCAATGCAGTGAAGTCAATATCATCATTTGGGTCATTTGGGTCGCCGACTGCATAGAGTCTTATTTTTGCAAAGGCCTCGTCGGCCACTACCGCTGCAATGGTCCGCTCGGTGGCAATCGTCGAAAAATGGATGGCTACGGGGAATGTGCCGGCTATAAAAAGCATCCCAATAGCGAGCGTACCGATAGCAAACAAGACCTCGGTAAGAGAAAAACCATTATTGTTCTGCAATTTTCTCACAGGCAGCACTCTCACTTCTTTATCATCGTCCCTGTATATGGGTTAATATAGATGGCCTCTGGAACTAACTTTACCAAATAATCCAACCACGCCCTGCCGTTTTCATAGGCCTGTCTGAATTTTTCCTCTTCATAGATAATGAAACTGTTTCGGCTCAATTCTTGCCCCAAACCCAAATTCTCAGGGTAATAACGAAGTCTCCAATCCTGGGCAGCATAATCATCCTGATAAAACATTCCAATCCCAGCATCTACTTCATCTCTCTTATTGAAGATATCGTCAGCACTGGGATTCCCAAGCTCTCCTGTGCTATCAGGAATTCCATGCCTATTTCTTACTCTTACATCGTGTATAACCAATTTGCCGGATGGTGAAAAAACAATCGAAAACGTAGTTGTATCCCTTACTAAATTAGGATTGTTTATCTCGCCGTCAGCATCAATAAAGCCGTCTCCTGCGGGAAGTAAATTAGCTCTGTACTTCAAATCCATTACGCCGACTGAATCGGGCAGTTTTATTGGCTCGACGCCTTCGACCGCCCGAAAGCCGGAGACCAAACCTGTTTTGTCAAAGTCGTGCACGATAAAAATCATATACTGTGGGGCTCTTAGCGGGCCTGCGGGGTCGTAGGCTTTTTGGAACCTGACGCCGGCGTAGCGCTGTTCTCTCGCGGCGATAGCACGGGCCGAAGCCAGCGCCGCACTTATCACAGACCTTCCGCCGCCCTGCGACTCGAATGAGTCAAAAAGCATGTGGACAGCCGGCAGGCCCAAACTGACAAGCAGCGCTACAACCGCGATGACAACCGTCATCTCCATCAGTGTAATACCGGATTGTCTGGATTTTGCCTTCATTTTTTTATTTTTTTCTATTGGTTATATCATCACCGGTACCGAAAATTCTGTCCGGCCCGGCTGAGGTAATTTCCGGAAAAGTCCTTTTGCTTTTACCTGCATACCCAAGATAACCTTCCCAATCACCAGGGCCTTTATAGTCTGCCCAATCTGGATAGTAGTCATAGTGCAGCGTTGTGCCCCAGGGATCGATGATTCTCAGCAATGGAAAAATTTTAGGGCCGCCGGGAAAAGCAATATGAATTTCCATAGACTGTTTATTAGCACTGAGGTTGGTTATCAGTGAATCATCAATTTTTTTCAGGGTCTGTCGGCTTGTAGGAACTCTATTCAAGAAAAAGTATAACACCTCGCTCCCCGAATAATTCGGGTCGTGAAGGACACCGGACGGCATAATTAAGGCACCTGTCGCACCCACTGCGTTTGCCAGTGTTGGTTCAAGTATGGGCTGCGGCAAACCGTTGCAGTCTAACGGAAAATCCAGCCCACGATAAAAATCCCTTTCGGCGGGACTGGCAATTGTGGGAACCTTATAGTTATATCCGTAATCGCGGAATTGCTCGAGGGCGGCGTTGAGCAATGCAAAGGTATTTTTTGTAAGCTGTTCTTTGCTCTGATTGCTAACGCGAGTGGCGATGCCGACTACCATTGTGGCCAGGATTGCAATTATCGCCACGACAATCAGTATCTCAACAAGCGTTGCGCCGATTTTGTGTTTGTAACTTTTCATAACTAACAAGATTCTTCGCCTCGCTCAGAATGACAATGGTGCTAACTAACTTCTGTTAAAGTTATTTATTTTCCAAAGTTCCGAATATCGTCATTTGTTCCATACTCACCATCCGCCCCCGCTGAAATCAATATGTACGAATCGGGCCTGTAAGGCCAGGGCCTCGCCGTTATCTTTGGGTTTCTGACACCGCCTTCATAATCAAACCTGTAGAAATTCTCAATGTCTATGCCAAGCCTGTGCTCTTTCGTGTCATCCATCATCCACCTTAGCTTGACAAGAGGGTCATTATCGGAAGCGTCGTAAATTCGCTGATCCACACGGGCAGGCGGGGCAAATGCCTTACTGGAAGTATTCGCCTTGTAATAAAGAATCGGCGTGCCTGCCTTAACGGTCTTTTGACCAACCCTTATTTTCTTTACGCCAAATATATCGCAAATCACGAATGTATCCGGATTCAACGGTCTCGGATCATTAAACAATCCCTCCGGGTCCGGCCTGGCCGGATTAAAACCCAGTCTAAAAGCATTGGTAGTCGCAAGCTCCAGATAAGGACCTCTTCTCTTATCCATATCAAGAGGATTAGTCGGGTCGTAGAACCAGTACTGGGGCGGATCAACCGGAGGAACACCTCCAGGCGTATATGGTCTGTTATTTCTCCCATTTGCCTGCCAATGTGAATCCGGATGAAATCCCAGCAGGTCCCAGCCCAGAAGAGCTTCAGCGAGTTTTTGTGCACCGCAGTAGTCTAACTTGGGAGGCTCAGGCGGATTCAAAAACGGCCAGTCCGACGGAGGATATTCACCATCATAATCGTTTTTAAAGGTCGCCAGGGCCAGGCCGATGGTGGTAAGCTGGGCCTTTTGCTTTGTCTCTCTTGTGATTTTGCGCACCAGACTTAAAGCCGGCATAAGCAGCCCAACCAGCATTGCAACTATCGCAAGACTCGTTAATAGCTCCACAAGTGTAAACCCCGTTAGAAATCTTTTACTTCTACGATTACCTGCCCAATTAGAAATCTCTATTTCTAACGGGGTAAACCCGTATTTTTTGCGCTTCACGTCCATCCCTTTTATATCCTTATTTGTTTTTTACCTTTAATTTCTTTGCCACTTTGCGTCTTCGTGGCTATTTTTCTTTTTACTCCAGGCCGTATAACCAGCTTTTCTGAAGCCACTGCTCGGTCAGCTTGGAAATGTCGCCATAGTCAACAACTCCGGAACCGTCGATATCACTCCTGATACAGCGTCCACTGCTCATCCAGTCACCGGCCAAAACTGCAAAGTCACGTAAATTGACAATACCATCATCATCAAGGTCAGCAACCGGCAACTCAATCTCGAAGCAGTTATCGTCTTGCCAATTTTCCCAGTCCGTATTATCCAGCCAACCATTAGCAAAAATCGCAATGTCCTTGAAATTTATTGCCCCATCGGTATTTAAATCAGACAGCAAAGTAACAACCGGTTCAAGCCAGTACTCGGCAAATATCATCAGGTCAGCAAAATCAACCGTTCTGCTCCGGTTAAAATCGCTGCCTCCGCACCCGTTTGATTGCCGGCAGGTATCATCCCGCCAATATGATGCAAATATTGCAAAGTCGCGCAAATTGACAATACCCTCGTCGTCGGCGAGCAGATCGCAATTATAAGCCGGCTCTTCCGCCAGCCATTCTTCTGCCAGCATTCCCAAATCGAGGATGTCAACGTAGCAGTCGTGGTTAAGGTCTTCAGGCAGATAGCCGAAACCTCCGCAATGCGTATCGAACTTGACAAAATCCCATCGTACCTGGTATTGGAAATAGTGTGTTTCGTCTCTGTTGGCTCTCATAACCAATGACAATGTATGTAAATCTGCGTCGTTTATATCTATATCATTAATCTCAACGGTTACGTTGCGATATTCGGCGTTTCCATCTGCTCCCAGGGTATTTGAATCCCAGACATCGTTGCCGTCGATTTGCAAAACCGCACTGAAATATTCCGACTCCCACGGAAAAGCCGAGTGTGCACCGCTTAACTCGATGTCAAAAATAATTTCATTAACGTCCGTCAGGTAAACCTGCTGAGAAACCATTGCCATATCTCCAGTGACAAAATCCCAATACGACTTGGAATAAAGGGTCAAAGAGCTACCGTTGCCATCATTGTAACTATGGGTCCACCAATCTGTATTTACCTTTCCGCCAAATCTATCCGGAATATTGACATCACACCAGTATTGAGGCGCTCTTGCCGCAATATCAGGTATAACACCGTTATTTTCAAAACTGCCGTTTCTAACCATGCTAACGCCGCCTTGCGCCCAATGCGCCAATAACAACATAACCATTATCACTGCAGCAACCGTTGCTTTATTCATCACCGCTCTCCGTCCGTCCCTTAAGAACTCATCAACGTCATCAACGAATAGACCACTCAGCAAAATCCCAGAGCGTCTTTTGAAAATTATACACATCGTCACGTGTGCCATACTCACCATCATGCCCTGCGGAAAGCAGAATAAATGAATCTGACCTGTAAGGTCTGGACACCGAGGTAATCTTTTCGTTCTTAGTATGTTCATAGAATATTCCTGGGTTTGCCTGAAGTGGGCTTCCCGCAGGTGAATATCGGGTATCCCCTTCCGAGGCCATAGGATGCGCCACACCCTGCTGCTGAGGTATACCCAGCTTTACCAGCTCATCATTGTCAAGAACATTATAAATACTCCCCATTGCATCTGTGGCGTCATGTACGGTCTTTGATGTATTTGCCATGAAGTAAAGTATGGGCATACCAACCCTTTTCCGAGTTTCTGTATGAAATACGGTTGTATATACGTCACACAAGACGAACAAATCCTCACCAAAAGGTCCTGTGTTCCCGGTTCCGTACAAATTCATCAGTCTATACGGATTGGCATTTTCGAGCTCCAGATATGGCCCTACTCTGCCATTTACAGTAGCTGGGTCATATAGCGGGTTAGGCGGGTTAGCACCATCCGTTCTATCAGCTCTGAAACGTGAGCTTGGGTGGAAGCCCAGCAAATCCTGCCCCATCATAGCTTCGCAAAGCTTCATTGCACCGCAGTAGGGCTGGCCGGGGAGCGGCGGAGAGCCGTCGAATGCGTCCGAGTTCGGATAACCATCCTCCTCGGCATCGAAAAGACCTAATGCGACCTCGATACTGTGGAACTGGGCTTTTTGTTTTACCTTTCTCGCAAATTGCTTGGCCATACTCAGAGCCGGCACAAGAAGGGCTATGAGAAGTGTAATGATGCTCATAACGGTCAGCACCTCTACAATGGTAAATGCTGCTTTCTTGTTGGATTGTTTGGCTATTGGCTTCACTTTATTCTCCTTTAATTACTCAATTAGACGTTTGATTTATTAGTTTAGTTTTTATCACGCGGCGCTTAACTCCGTGATAATTCCTATCATCGGCAAAAATATTGACAGCACGATGGTCAAGACGATAACGCCAAGACCAATAATCATAATCGGCTCAAGCATCGACATTAACGAGGCAACCATCACGTCAACCTGCTCGTCATAGTTGTCCGCTACTTTTAGAAGCATCTTGTCCAGGTCTCCCGTTTCCTCGCCTACGGCAACCATATTGGCGACAATCAGGTCAACGGTTTTAGAGTGCCGCAGAGGACCGGCAAACGTGTCACCCTGCCTGATAGAATCGTGAACATTGCCGAGCATATTGGCAAAGACTTCGTTCCCTGCCGTCTCGCGTGTAACGTTAAGGGCGTCCAGGATTGACACACCGGCGCTAATCAATGTTCCCAGCGTTCTTGTCCACCGCGTAACTGATATTTTAGCGCTAAGTTGGCCGATAATCGGCAGCTTCAATTTGATGGTATCCAGAACCAGTCTGCCGGGGCGAAAATGCTTTATTATTCTAATCAGAAAAATTACTATAAACGGCACCCCCAACAGGGCGACCGCGCCGGGAATCCGCACTCCCCGTATAACAGCCCACTCAGGGCCGTATGCAATCCAGTTGCTTATTGCGAACACCACCTGTGTTATCTTTGGCAGCTCCGCACCCTCCCTCATTTCAGTCAGCACCGTGGTAAACTCGGGTATCACCTTCCACATCAACAACAAGAGAATAAGGAACGCCGCGCTCAAAACCACAATCGGATAAACCATTGCGCTTATAACTCTGGATTTAAGTTTTTGCGCTTTTTCCATAAAGTCCGCCACACGGGACAATATCAGGTCCAGCACCCCGCCCGTCTCGCCGGCCGCCACCATACTGACAAGCAGACGATTAAAAGACCTTGGGAATCTGCCCAATGCTTCCGAAAGTGTCGAACCGCCCTCGATGTCATCGGCAACATAACCAATGACCCTCTTGAATGTTCCTGCCTTTTGCTGCTCCTGCAGGATACGCAGCGAACGCAATATAGGCAGACCCGCGTCCTGCAGCGTGGAAAGCTGTCTTGCAAACTGGGTTATATATTTGACCCTGACTTTGCCGCCGGCGCCACGCCTGTGCGCCGGTCTTGCAGCTTTTGCCGCCACTTTTCTTCCGGCACCGCGTACGCGGACCTTCGTGGGAAAATAGCCCATATTTCGTATTTTGCTTATCGCTTCTTTGTCACTTAGGGCTTCTACCTCATCCTTTATTCCCACTCCCTGTGAGTCCAGCGCTTCATATTTGAAAGTAGGCATACTGAACACCTCCTTTGAATTGATGGTTGGCTATTGGGCCCCAATTTATCAAGGGGCAATCCTTCTTACCTTTCCGTAATTGTTTCTTTTACTACCTCGTCTATAGTGGTGATGCCATCATAGATTGCTGCCAGGCCGTTATCACGCAACAGTCTCATACCGGCCTTTTGGCCGGCCGCACGCAAAACATTTGTCGAAGCCTGATGCATAATCAAATCACGTATTTCATCATTGAATGTCATAATTTCAAAAATACCCGTTCGACCTCTATAACCGGTGTTATTACATACGTTACAGCCCCGGCCGTAATAAAACTCCTTGCCCTTGACATCTTCCGGGGTAAGTCCCAATTCCATTAACTGGGCTTCGGCTGGCTCGAATGGCGTTTTGCAATCTTCACATATTTTTCTGACCAATCGCTCGGCAATAATACCTTCGAGCGTGGCGGTAACAAGAAACGGCTCAACCCCTAAATCTAAAAGTCGTGCTATCGAACTCGGGGCGTCGTTTGTGTGCAGCGTGGTGAACACCACATGGCCCGTCAGGGACGCCTGGGCCGCGATCTCCGCTGTTTCAAGGTCACGAATTTCACCAACTAATATAATATCGGGGTCCTGACGGAGTATATGCCTCAGGCACCTTGCGAACGTCAGTCCAATTTCCGGTTT
>JAUVYZ010000251.1 GCA_030602845.1 Phycisphaerae bacterium
AAAATGAAGAAAATCAAGGTTGAAGACAAAGCTCAAATAAAGCAGTTACTTTACGGCGAATTTGTTCTGGGTATCAAAGGCGAACAATATCGGGCTTTTGGTGGCTTTCAGCTTTGGTGGTATGACAAGCAACGTGGTGTCTGCGACTGCTGCGAATCCCACTGGTCTGATACGAGAAAGAAGCTTATCCATTATAGCCTGGATAAAACAGCGAAAATTTTATGGCGCCACCGTGACTCTCTGTATATACGCACCAAACATCTGTCTGAAGATAAGAAATTGGAAATCTTAGAGCATTTAGAAGATATAGGATGATGAACCCACGCTCCTCCTGCTCGGCTTGCCCCGTTAGAGTCGAGTTTAGCTGGCTTTGTGGGCGTTGCCCACCCTACAATCCGCCGCAATCTTACTGCCTGGTTTTGGTGCGGTGATGTTGAGAAGGAAATACCAACTGTTCCCTGCTCCGTCTAAAGCCGGATCTTCGATTGGGCAGGGACAAGCTTTGAGAGGAGAAAAAATGAGAACGTCAATCTTAATATTTGCGTGCCTGCTATTAGTCATTCTCTGTCCTTCAGCCCTCGCCTTTGCCGGCGATTGGGCGCATTGGCGTGGTCCTTACTTCAACGGCTCCACCGACGAAAAGAACCTGCCTTCAAATTGGAGTCAAACGGAGAACGTTGCGTGGAGCGCCGATTTAGCCGGCTGCTCCGGCGCTACACCGATTATCCAGGGAGACCGGGTCTTTCTATCGGGCGTCGATAAGGCCAGGGACATGCTGCTGGCGATGTGCTTTGACCGCACTAACGGGAAAGTCCTCTGGCAACACGATGTGGCAAAGGGAATCAGCCATGATAGGCGCAGCACGTACGCGGCCGGCTCGCCGGTTACCGACGGTAAGCTCGTGGTTTTTCTCTACGGCAACGGGGAGCTGATATGCTTCGAAGTGAACGGCCGACGTAAGTGGGCACGAAACATTCAGGACGACTACGGGCCTTTTGCTTTCCTGTGGACTTACGGAGGCAGCCCTACGTTGGTGGACGGAAGACTGTACATGCAGGTATTGCAGCGGGATGTGCCGGCGGATGGCCGTGGCCTGAAAGATAAGAAAAACGAATCGTATCTTTTGGCCATGAATCCGGACACGGGCAAGACCCTATGGCGTCAGATTCGCCCAAGTAAAGCCCGGAAAGAATCACGTGAGGCTTTTAGCACGCCTCTTCCTTTTTCTTTCGACGGGAATCAGCAGTTGTTGATAGTTGGAGGTGATGCGTTGACCGGGCATGACCTTAAAACAGGTAAAGAATTGTGGCGATGGGGCACCTGGAATCCGAGGCGCATCACACATTGGCGGCTGGTTCCATCTTCGGTTGCCGGCGACGGCATCGTTCTCGTCTGCGCCCCCAAGAACGCCCCCATCTACGCCATACGGCCCAGAGGAACCGGTTTGCTTGACGACAGTGCAATCGCCTGGGTCAGCCGAGACGTGCGGCAAGTCTCCTCCGATGTCCCCACTCCGGCCTTCTTCGATGGCGATTTTTTCGTGTTGAGCGACAAGCGGGACAGCCTGTCGCGTGTGGAACCACGCACGGGTAAGGTGAAGTGGACAATCCAGACGCCCGGCAGTTCCAAATACGAAGCTTCACCGCTGGCGGCGGACGGGAAAGTCTACATAATCAACCACCGCGGAGAAGCTGCAGTCATCGATGCAGCAAATGGTGACGTCCTCAGGGTGATTCCCATGGACAAATCCAGCGGTAGAGAAGTCGTTCGGGCGTCAATCAGCGCCGCACATGGTCAGCTGTTCATACGTACGACGCGCCGATTATACTGCGTGGGCAAGGGACGCCGGTCCGGCGCGAGCGACATGCCTCGCAATGACGATACCCTAAAATAGTATTTGACAGAGCACTGGGCTGGCATTATGTTTTGTCAGCTAACCAATTCAGGAGGAAATGAGTATGTGTACAGAAAATCGCAGAGCAGGTTTTGCGGGGGAAAAATTAACTTCCGTCCTCGCCGTTATATGTATCCTCGCGGCAGGTGGATACGCTTCTGTAACCACTGGCCGGACCAAGCCGGGGAGTGATAAGATTAAGATTTTTGACGGCAGGCCCAGGGTCATTGTGGTAAATGGCTATTCCACCTCCTTTCGCTGGCCGGCATTACTACAAAGCAAGCTGGACCGGTACTTCGGCGGCAAACGAGTGTTAACGGTCAAGTCCGCAACCAGAGGCGGCACGCCCATAGCCAGGTGGCTCAACGTCAAGAGCGGTGAGCCTTCGCGTCCCTGGCTTGGTGTGTTAAGGCCGATGCTCCAGAAGTCTGATGATACACCCGTGATTTTGCTCGCGCAGCAGTCGCTGCAATGGGTGTTTGGAGAAAGACGCAAGGGCATTCGGGATGCTAATGACCAGGAGCACATCCGGCAGGGGGCCGATGCACTGGAGAAGTACGTCCGGCTTCTGAAAAAAGATGGAGCCGACCTTGTGTTCGTCGCTATGCACATCTATAAGCATCCGATGGAGCCGCAGATTGGCAACGAGCGGCTGGCATTGGTAGAGCTTATGAAGCGGAAGATCCCGAACGTTGTCGCAGGTCCCGATGTGTGGGAGCCGACTAAGAAGCTCTACCCGCAGGCGTTCGCGCGCGACAAGGTGCATCCCAATGCTCTGGGTGCGGAGCTGATGGCGCAAAAGTGGTTTGAGACGCTGCTGAAATACGACGGGTTGGAAATCCCCGCCTGGAGCAAAAAGAAAAAAACTCCATCGGTTCAGCCAAGAGTAGAGGAAGGACCAATTTCCGACATTCGTGTTCTGCCGGATTTGGAGTATGTCCCCGGCGGTCATCAGCGCAATAAGCTCGACCTCTATTTGCCCACGCAACTCGCCCGACAAGGCCAGAGCTCCGGCCCGCTGCCGTTGATTGTCTGGGTGCATGGCGGCGCATGGCGGGGCGGCAGTAAGAAGAACTGCCCGGCCACCCGGTTTGTTCGCAGAGGTTATGCCGTTGCGAGTATTAACTATCGACTGAGCCAGCATGCGATTTTCCCGGCGCAGATTCAGGACTGCAAAGCCACTATTCGCTGGCTGCGTGCAAACTCAAAGCGATACGGCCTGGATGCCAAACGCATCGGAGTATGGGGCTCATCCGCCGGAGGGCATCTTGTCGCTTTACTCGGCACAGCGGGCGACGTGAAAGAGTTTGACAAAGGCCGGAACCTGAAGTTTTCCAGCCGGGTGCAGGCGGTTT
>JAUVYZ010000171.1 GCA_030602845.1 Phycisphaerae bacterium
AAAATGCTGGGACAAAAAGCCCTAACATCATTTTCCACCTTCAATGGCCGCTATCCTCTTATTGTGAGTTGCGCCCAGTGCTAACAAAAGTTAGCAATGAAAGTTTGGTATTTACTTGTCAATTTTTACCATTATAGCAACTGTTTTTACAATTGCTACAAAAATCTCAATAATTCTCAAAGTTTTTTTCAGGGCTTATCAACTATGCCCTCAATCAACTCGACCAGCCTCAATACTATATGCTTTCCTTCTGGTGAGAACATCGGCCAGGCCTTAATGAGCCGTTGCAGGTCTGGATTATCCTGCAACAATTTGGCAACTTTTTCCTTTTCAGATTTACTGCTTTGCTGGTCTGTTTTCGTAACTCTTTTGTTTTCAGGGGTTTGCGTAGTGGGCCCGGTAGGATTCGAACCTACGACCAATGGATTATGAGTCCACTGCTCTAACCGCTGAGCTACGGGCCCTGATTTTACACTCACTTTACATTCCAGTGGCAAGTATTGCAAGAAAATTCAACGCAAGCCGCCCCAACATTTTGGCCTGCGCCAAATCCTTATCCGCAAAGCATAAAAAGGTAGAACAGCTTGGCAGCAGAAGTGGTGGTATTTGGCCAAGCACAGAGAGTAATTACGGACATCGGGGCGGGACCCCATTTTGCAATACGTCGCACCTGTGCCTGCGCAACCGCAGGTGCAGGCAAAGTGAGAACCCCTGCCGTCAGAAGTTTTTTTGTATGAGCTTGACGGCGTTGTTGAAGATTGTCATTCCGTCGCCGTCCTGTTTGTTTTTTAAGTGGGACCAGTGTGGTTGCTGAGTGGGCCGAACGCGTCTTTCCGGATGGGGCATAAGTCCCAGGACCCTGCCGGTCGTATCGGTTAGGCCGGACCGATTAAAAACCTCGAAACGCCATTGCCTCACGATATTAATTCTTTCTTTTTTATTTTGTAATTTATCAGTGTGGCGCGTTTGTTTCTTGCCTTCTGGAGCAGGCTTTCGATTTGTTTTTTATTCTGGCTTTTGATTGCTTTTTTTAGCTTCAGTAGTTCGGCGATGATTTTATCGATTCCTCTGGTGGTATTGGCGGTGTTTGTCAACAGTACGTCGGCCCAGATGTTAGCTGGTCCCGATGCTATTCTCGATGTATCTATAAAGCCCTTTCCGGCAAATTTCAGTTCTTCGCTCTTACTGGAATTTATCAATGCCGCCGCTGCTATATGCGGCAGATGGCTTATATTTGCAAAGATTCTATCGTGCTCGGCCGGTGTCATTAACTTCACAGAGCAGCCGAGCGCCGACCAGAATCTCTTAAGTGTTTGCACCGCCCGGCGGTTGGTCTTTTTCGTCGTCGTCAAAATGCAGGTGGCTCGGTCAAACAAATCGTCTCTGGCGAATTCCACGCCCCTCTGTTCTGAGCCGGCAATTGGATGAGAGCCGACGTAGTGGACAGTTTTCGGCAGCCTCCTGGCTGCCCAGCGGTGAGGCAGAACTTTTGTCGAGCCGACATCAGTAACAATACAGCCTCTTGGCAATGCATCCCCGATTTGGCTAAAGATTTTCTCAAATGTACATATAGGCGTGGCCAGAATGACAAGGTCTGCCTCAGATACACTCTGGCTTAGACAATCTACGATTTCGGTTGCGACCCCCAATTGTCGAGCTTTTCGACGGGTAGCAGGGCGGTGGGTGTGGCCTACCGTCTTTACGCCGAAAAGGGAGCGTAAAACCGTTAAAGTTATTGAGCCGCCTAAAAGGCCAAGCCCTATCACTGTTATTTGCCTTAACTCTTTCAAAATAAAGACCTTATAGAAATACACCACAAAATGGATTCTGCTAAAAAGTATAGTAAGCTATCGCAGATGTCAATTTTTTTCTTTGATTTATGTTGCTAAAATGTTAGTATGCCGACTTAGAGATAAACGGGCCAACGGATATGGCAAAGGAAAAGGACGTCCCGCCCGACGTTTGTGGGCAGGGTTTTTTTGTGAACATTTTCGTCGTGGGCATAATATGCCGGATGATAAAAATAAATTCAGAGATGGCGACCATCTCGATTTTGAAGAAAAAGTAGCCGACCTCGATCGCCAGATGAATGAGCTGCGCAGGCTCAGTTCAGTCAAAGGCATTGACTATTCTGCTGAGATTCGCCGCTTACAAAGAGAGCAGGTTACTGAGCTAAAACGAATCTATTCAAATCTGACCGCCTGGCAAACCGTTCAGGTGGCACGTCATCCGAAAAGACCTTTGCTCAATGATTATCTTAACCTGATGGTAAAGGATTTCCGCGAGCTGCACGGCGATAGATGCTTCGGCGACGACCGTGCAATCATAACGGGATTTGGGCAGATAGGCAGAGAGAAGGTATTGGTTGTCGGTCAAAACAAGGGTAAAAACACAAAGGAAAAGGTCGTCTGCAACTTCGGATGCGCCAACCCCGAAGGTTATCGCAAGGCGCTAATCAAAATGAAATTCGCTGAAAAGTATGGCATTCCTGTCGTTACACTCATTGACACGCCGGGCGCCTATCCGGGCATTGGGGCTGAAGAGCGGGGCCAGGCCCGGGCAATAGCCGCCAATCTACTGGAGATGTCACGTTTAAGGGTGCCGATAGTTTGTATATGTATTGGTGAGGGCGGCTCAGGCGGCGCTCTCGGTATAGGCGTAGGTGACCGGCTGGCAATGCTTGAGTTCGCATATTATTCAGTGATATCGCCTGAGGGCTGTGCCGCAATTCTCTGGCGCGACGGCTCACAGGCCGCCCACGCCGCCGAGGCACTTAAATTGACAAGCAAGGATTTGTATAAGATGGAGCTGGTTGACGCAGTTATTCCCGAACCGCTCGGCGGCGCACATCGCAACGTTCACGACACCGTTTATAATGTCGAGAAATATATTGTCAAAACACTGCGGGACCTGAAACGCACAAAAATCGAAAACCTGCTTGAGAACAGATACAAAAAATTGCGCTCAATAGGCACCAGTCCCGCGGAAAAGCTTCGCCGCAAAACCCAGGCCGGCAGAGAGAGGGTAAAGGCAGCGATGGAAGCCATCCCCAAAAAACCAAAACCCGTCCCCGCCAAGGTTTGACAACGCCGTACCGCCCCTCCGAGGGGCGGGGTAAATATCTTCGCAGCTCTTGGCCTCGAAAAGGGTGAATAGATACAACTTTTTTTTTAAGGACAGTGTTATGTCAGATAAAAAAGAAACCACGGCAAAAGAAAAATCTTCCCACACACGACAGAAGGATAAAAACTTATTAACGAGAAGGGGTTTTATTGGAACAGTAGCCGGAATGGGCGCGGCGGGTTTGCTCACCGGCGGTGCAAAGAAGCCGAAAGAGAAGGAATCAAAAATGCCCATCTGGTCGGGAGATTTAAAGACCGCCGCAAAGCAGGCCCCCCGCATTCCCGGGACCTCAAAACCCAACGGGCTTAATATGATTGTAATTATTGCAGATACCTGGCGGGCCGACCATCTTGGCTGTTATGGCAGTACCCGTATAAAAACACCTTATCTCGATAAGTTTGCAAAAGAGAGCGTATTGTTCGCTGACGCCGATGCGGAAGGACTGCCCACCATTCCCTGCCGAAGGGTATATCACACGGGAAAGAGCGTCCTTCCTGAATCGAAGTGGGAGCCCCTCGGCAAGGATGATGTTACTTTCGCCGAAATTCTACAGAAACATGGTGTTATAACCGGTTTTATTGTTGACACGTATCATCATTTCAAGCCGGATTACAATTTTCATCGAGGATTCGATTCCTGGCAGTGGGTTCGTGGGCAGGAGACTGATAGATGGAAAAGTGGCCCGAAGGAAAACTTTGACCCGAAAAAGCATATGCCCGCTCATTTATGGAACAACCGCTATGACGCAAATATGCGCCAATACTTGATGAACACACAGGACAGAAAGAGCGAGGAAGATTACTTCTGTGCCCAATCCTGCAGCGCAGCTATGAATTGGCTTCGGCAAAATGCCAATAGTAAATCGTTTATGCTCTGGATTGATATGTTCGACCCTCACGAGCCGTGGGATGCTCCTCCGGAATTTCAGAAAATCTATCGCAAAGAATACCCGTATGAAAGATATTTATTTGGATATGGAGTCAGGGTCAAGGACGTACGTTCCGACGATTTACCCGTTATCAAAGACCTTTATGCAGCGGAGGTAACATTCAGTGATTACTGTATTGGCCGCCTTTTGAAAAGGGTTGAAGAGATGGGGCTGATGGATAATACAATTATCGTGTTTTCGACAGACCACGGCACCCACCTCGGCGAACAGGGCTGTGTACAGAAAACTCCCGCTCTTCTTAATGCCTGTGTTACTCAAATTCCATTAATTATAAAACATCCCGATAAAAAGTTTGCTGGAAAGCGTATTAAAGGACTCGTCGGTGCCGTCGATTTTATGTCCACGTTCCTTCCACTGCTCGGAATCGATGATTACAAGAATATGGATGGCGAAAATATGTGGAAGCTGGTAACGGGCCAGGTTCCGTCGATACACGATAATGTTTACACCGTTTTTAATAGATTTGGAGCAATACACAATTTGGATTGGCACTATTTCCAGAACATCAGGGGCAAAGACCGGGGTAAAGGGCCTTGCCTTTACAACTTAAAGAACGACCCGAAGCAGACCGGAAATGTTGTTAAGGAATTTCCCGAAGTAGCGAAACGGTTGAGAAACAAACTCCAGAAACATCTTAAGATTGAAATACCTCCTTTCAAATTGTGAATTATGATTTTGTAAATCTTTCTGCAGAACACCGCGATACGATTATGTACGAACGAAGAGGGTTTACGTTAGTAGAGCTTTTGGTGGTGATTGCCATCATAGCGCTGCTGATGGGGATATTGATGCCGGCCCTGCAGAGGGCGCGGGAGCAGGCCAAGTCCGCCGTTTGCACAAGCAATATGCGGCAAATCGGCCTGGGTGCCAATTTATATGCCGAAGCTTGGGATTTATACGTCCCACGCGGCAAGGGAGGTGGTACGGGCGAGGCCTGGTACCAGCTTTTTATGCCATATTTGGCCCAGAGGCCAATCGGCAACGACTACCGTACCGTAAAGATATATCGCTGTCCCAGCTACCCTGACAACCAACAGATCGTTTGCTTTGTTGTCAATGGCTGGACTTTCAGAGATAAAAGCGATATGGTC
>JAUVYZ010000169.1 GCA_030602845.1 Phycisphaerae bacterium
CCTTCATCGGTATTTACCATCAGGTATCCCCGCTGAAAGACCGCACCTACAAGAATCACGCGTGGGCCGTGCCATATCTCCCCCGTTCGGGGAGCAGTGGCCTTGATATGCAATGCCGTTGTACCAATCTTCGCCGAGCGCAGACGCACACTAAGGATTTTTGAACCCAGCCCTGTTTCGTTTTCAACTGCTGCAACGGACCACCTGACCAGACTCGGGCAGGTTACCTCGGTTACGGTCCACTGCGAGGGCAGTTGAAACTGCAATTCCCTGACGCCGCGTCGGAGCACCTGCACCGTATAAAGACAGCCCATCACCTGGTGCGACCTTGTCAAGCTCACCATTGCAGCCGATTCGCCCAGTAGAATTGCCCGGTCGTCCTCCTGACGTCCGTTTCCCAGCAAAACCACCGTCAACCTGTCCTGTCCCCCAATAGTAAGCTCAACGTTAGTACGGTCGGTTTCCTTATTATAGACCGGCGCAGACACCGGCACCGTGGCGTGCATTTCCAGGTCACCCGGCGCACTCAACTTCATTGTTCCCGCCACGGCTGCCGGCAGGGACATGCCAAACTGCATACCGCCGCTGGTAAGCTCTTTCAGCTTTGTCGTACCGGCAATCTCAAGGTGGTGGCTGCCTTTAGCGGTAACGATAAGGGTCAACCTGCCCTGCTTGTCGTAGCCCAATGGTGCAGGCTTGCCGTCCATAACCACCTGCGTCAGCCCCATCTGAGCAAACGCCAGTGGAACTGGAACCGGCCCGTCGCCCATAGACACCACTTCAAGCTCACCGGTCAAAGTTAGTTGTTCACCGGAAATCTCCGCTGAGTATTCCGCGTGTTTGACCTGTCCGAGTTCGAGGATGTCGGCTTCTCGGGCGTTGGCTTCCGCTGCGGCCAACAGCTTTTCGAATTCGGCCCGGTCCATCAACACGGCCTTGTCTGCCGGGTCAATCAACTGCGCCAGGTCTTGGTAAGGCACATAAATATTTGGTTCGAATTTTTCCGCTAGGTCCGCACCCCGAGCGGAGCAAACGAAACACCCGAGCATAACTGCAATAATTGTCAGCGGGGTCGCCAATTTGAAAATTCGAAATTCGAAATTCGAAATTCGAAACGGAGTTCCCGGCCATCGCATACAGTATTTCATAACGCTACTCCTGGTCCTGTTTTGACTGCTTCCGTCGTTTTTTGCCGCCGGCATCAGGTTTTTCAGGTGTTCCTGCTTCCGGTTGCTGCCCGGTTTGCGTTTCGCGAGCTTTTTCTGAGACGGCTTCTCTCCTGGCAGCCAAGCTTTGGCGTAGCTCCGGAAGCTTTATAAACCCCCACTGGGCCGCCCATAACAATATCACGAGAATCCCCGCGAATATACCCGTCTGCAAGGTTTGGTTTACCAGCAGCGGTGAAGACAGGTGAACAATCCCGGCGACCAATGCAGCCGCCAATATGACCAACACTCGATGGAACCCGCTGAGCTTGAGCATATACACGCCGGCGGCGATTATCAGTATCCAGATGATTATGCTGAAAATTTCCTTACGCACCGCCGTAACCGACAGCTTACCCGGCGCCCCCTGGCGGATAAAATCGAGAACCTTACCCTGACCAGGGAGCTTGAATCCGACCTGGCTGGGCTGATCTCTCCCCAACATTTGCAGCATATTCCGGCACTGATATGACTGCAGGCGGGAAAAGACCCGGTCGTATCCTAAAAAGTAATAATCCTGCGGTATCCACAGCCGCCAGAGTGTCTGCTGTACCGGAACTTCTTCCGGCAGCGCCGGCGCAATCAGTTTCGATGCCGAAGCACCCTTGAGACCATAGGAGATTTCCAGGACGAATCTGGAAACCTGTCCCGCCGACGGCGGCAGTCGCACGATACGCTCATCGGCCGAGATGCCCATCTCTACCGGGGTTTCATTGCCGTTCAACAGTACCGCGGTAAGCTCCGCCTTCGAAGGTAAGGTAATGGGCAGTCTATCTCCCCGGCTGGTCGCCAGCAGATAAATTGCGTGCGTGTTGAGCATGCCGTCGCGTGCCAGCACCTGCTCTATAATTGCGCCGCTGACAATGGTGGTGAAGACCCTCGCTTCTTTCTGTGTCACCACCGGCAATGAAAGCTCAAAGGGCGGTGCGTTGTATTTGAATGCCAGTGAGGCAATTCGCCGATGGGCCTGGTGAGGCAGGTCGGCGGCGCTGCCGGCATCAGCCGGTATGAGGTTCTTGCTGACCGGCTCGCCGATGGCCAGGGTTTCTGCCCTGGCTATGGCGATGTGCCCGCTCTGGTCGGACAGCTTTCCCGCCGCCAGGATGGGCTCGACCTCGACAACGGTCACCTGTCCCACCTGTCCGGCCTGGAAAGCCCGACGCGTGCGGACTTTCAACTGATAACTGCCGATGACCTTCGATTGTAATACGACCTTGTAATATGCCCATTTAACGCCGGCCTCTTCGGTTTTCTCATCCTTGCCGCGCTGCTCCGGCGGCAACTCATCTATGCGAGGTTTTTCCTTGATGTTGGCGCCGGTTATCTGGACGCCCTTTTTGGCCAATTCCGCCGGCATCTTCAAATAAAACGTATCGACCGGAGCATAACGAATACGATAGTCTATTACCGCCTCCTGCTCGATTGAGCCCGGCTGAATATTTACCAGCCGATGAACAACCGCCGACACCTGCGCAGGCTTGACGGCGATTTTGAATCTTGCGCCTCCCGGCTTATCGCGGTCGATGGCCCGAAACTCGAACGCCATCACCGGCGACAGCCCTGCCATCGTGGTCCACTTCTCGGCCTGCTTGAGCGGAATGGCCTGCAGTTGCTCGAGCTTTTCCACTTCGGCCCGCAGATGGTTGGCCATCAGCAACATCAATTGTCCCTGGTACAACTGCAAATCTTTTGCATCGGCCAGCGGCAGGGTAAAATCCACCGGTGCCTGCGGTTCCGCCCGTTCAGCGCGGGCGAGAAGATTCAACTCAAACTCCCCGGTATTCTCTCTTTTAAGGAGGATATGGAGCAGGCGTTCTTTGCCCTTGCCTTTTAACTGATAATCGTCCACCAGCTTGTCCGGCCCAACCGACTCAAGCTTCCACGGCTCCGGGAAATTCATATCGAGTTCGAAAATGCCGGTTCGTTCGACCTTATAGTGAATGCGTCCGCGCAGTTCGAGCCGGTCGCTGTCAACCCCTAACATCCAGCGCTGATTAACCGTGATGCGCGGCGAAGTCGTTTCAATCGCAATTGTGCTGCTATAATCAGAGGTGATGAACCGGTAAGCTGTTACCCCCGGCTGATTCTGCAGATGCTTCGGCAGCTGTCCCGTATCGACCCGGGCGAGATTCTTCACGTCTTTAAGGTAAACTAAACGACGCGGCGAATACGTAATCCCGATGAGGCCGCTTCGCCTGAGCACCTCGTCGGTTGTAATCGGCACAAGTGGAACCTGCGCCTGCGCCTCCTGCAGAAAACGCTCCATCTTGACTGTCAGCGTATATTTGTCTTTTGCTGGCGAAAAGAGTTTCACTTTAAGTGTTTGTGCGGTTTGTCCGGCGGTCGTTTCCTTTGCCGTTTCTATGTCCCACCTGGCGATGTTCGCCCCGTCAACACCGGTTACCCGGAACCCGCCGGGCAATTGTATGGTAAACGAATCGACCCCGCCGCGATGAATGCTGTAGTTTAATTTGACTTCATAGCCGATAAGGGCTTCAGCAACGTTAATGTGCTGGAATTGTTCGCAGATAATCACCGGCTCAAGCTCCGGCGCAGCTTCGGTCCTGGGCTTCCAGCTCAACCGCACCTGCTTTGCCGCACCTAAAAACGCCTGAAGCCGTGTCGCGGTGGTATCATCAACCTTTACCTGTGATGTAGTCGCCGCCAGCATCGGCTCTACATCCACCTTGAGGTTTTCTTCAGGTATCAGCAGCTCCAGCGTAGTTATGGCGGCCGAGGGTATGCGGAAATTCAAAACAGCCAATCCGGGTTTTGTTTCGAGCTGGCGGACAAAATCCAGCGCCAGCACATATCGGCCTTTGCCTTTAGTTACGAAAATATATTCACCATCGACCACCCGCAGCAAAGGTACGATTTTGGTATTTTCTGCCTCGAGCAGCGCCGCTTCTGATACTGCGACTCCACCCAGCCCGACAGGGACCTGCACCCACCCCTCAGCGAGAATATCAATGGTAAGGCGAAGCTGCAAAGTGGCAAGCTCCTCCTTAACCTTTCCCTTGAACCGGGCGGCACTAATCAGGTACTCAAACGGCGCTTCGGCTACGCCTGCCGGTCTACCTTGTGCCGCCCGCCAGAGTTTCTGAAACTCCTTGTAGGACAGAAATACTCCCTGCTGCTCTTTCTCAAAAACACCCTTGAGCTTCTCATAGGGCACATAGACTTTACTTGGCGGGGTACTTTTTTTGTTGTGTTCGTTCCCGGCCGCACTGCCCACAGAGGCCAGAGAAAGACTCATACCACACAAAACGGCAAAGACGGTAAAATATCGACCATACATGACACGTTCTCCTTAGAGAAGGAATTCTGATGAAACCCGTGATACTGATTTTGACATGCTAACAATTCTCTGGTTCCGCGTAAATAAAAATTTTCCGACTAATTGGTAATCGGTGATTCGTAACTGGTGATTGGTCCGGCACGACGTCTTGCCGGATTTAACCGATTACCATTTAACCAGTTACCATTTAACCTATTAAGATTATGCAGGCAAAAAGCAAATTACTCACACTTCTTTTGCCCCGCACCAATTAGGCGGAGACTAAGCTCAATTGGTGCGGGGTCAACGGCAACGGTCAGCCTGGCGGCACATACCGCTCGTATTTAAAATAGGTTACCTCTGCTGAATCAATAATACGATGTTATTGGTTGATAGTTGAGTAAAATGTATGTAAAATATCAGGTTAGTCTTTTTACAAAACGTTTACAAACCCACAGTCATTTTCGCTATAGTTTTTTTAGACTGTTTGACAGTTCCTGTTAAAAATGTTAGATTCTTGGCCTCAGTAGTTCCGTTTGTATTAGTATTGGTCGCCCCGGCAAATCCGTCGTGCCGGACTTTTAAGGAAGTTGTAATGGATTGCAAAAAATTCATCGAAGAACAAATCGCTCACATTAAGCAGACGGTCGGCGAGGCAAAGGCAATTAACGCGCTGAGCGGCGGAGTGGACAGCTCCCTCGTTACAGTGCTCGGACACCGTGCCC
>JAUVYZ010000255.1 GCA_030602845.1 Phycisphaerae bacterium
GGCTCTTGCACCGCGTTTGCCAGACTTATCCTGTTTTCAATTCCTGTCTTCAGCCACTCGCTTATCTGTATCTCATTTTTGTCCCCTGCGCCCGCCAATGCCCTCTCCGGAGCTCCGGCCGGACTTTCTACTCCCGTACCCCCAAATCCACCTTGCTCTCTTACATCTTCTTTGGTCAGCCGTCCTCTGGTTCGCTGGTTTTGGGGGTACCTTTGTCTGGAGCCGGGGTATCTGTCGCGAGAACGGCCCCGCCTTTGGTTTTTGATTTCCTCTTCCATTGTTTTGACAAGTGTCTTTAATCGCTCCTGCCTGTCCGGCAGCAGGTCATCAATCGCCTTCGTCGTCTTTTTCGCTTCTTCTTCAACAGCAACCTTGCGTATGAAACTAATCTCTACCTTTACCTGCATTTCCACGGCTTTTACGAGCCTTGTTCTATTATCAATTCTTGTCTGCAGCCACTCGCGTACCTCATATCGGCTGCGCCTATCCACCTGGGCCAATGCTTTTTCCAGGCCTTCAAACGCCTTGATGCGGGCTCTGACCGCGTTTGGGTCAGCGATTGGGTCTGGCTCGGCTGTCGATGTTGCATAAGTAGTCGCTATGGGCTGCGTTCTTTCGAATTGGCCTGGATACTCTTCCTTACGTACAATCAGAGGCAAATTGCGCTCTGCCGCGCTTTTTAGGGCCCATTTCTTATCAAGATATTCTTCAGCCCGCCTAATCCCTGAGTTGATTCCATTTTGTAATTCAGCCGGGACGACCTCAACCGTTTTGTGCGGGACAATACCATTGTATTCAATAGGCTTGCCTTCAAAGCCCCAACGGCTGCGAACGGCCAACCTCACGGTACCAAGTCCATTCGGAATCTGCCAATCACGCTTTGCACTCGATGAGCCCGCCGTACGAGAGCCCATCAAATACGCACCGGTACTATTGACTAGGTCTCGCGCAAACGTCTCCCCAGCCGATATAGCACCTGCGTCGAGCAGCACTACCATATCCCCACGATAAAAGGGAGCGGCTCCAGAGGGCCCCTGCTTTTTATCAAATCGCTTAAAAACCTCTCTGCTGTACCCGCCCCCGCCGTTTCCGCGCAAATCAATAATCAGCCCCCGAATATCTTCAAAGCTGTTCAATGCCTCGTCAATAGCTTTGACAAGATCAACGGCGATACGACGCAGATAAATATATCCATATCCGCTCTTCAGTTTCACATAGGAGCAACTCCCGCGCTGCTTCAAACCTGTCGGCTCCGCATAAGTATGAGGCCAACCGCTGGCCTTGAATTTGTTGACGACTCTTATGGTTTCGGTCTTGGCGTTGTTGATGATAGTTATCTGATGATTATCGTTTTGCTTGCCCTTGAGTGGAATTCGATAGCTGAACAGCCTGGCACGCTGTGGGCTGGAGAAATACCCGCCGGCCTTCCAACTTTTTTTAGCATCACTTTCCAGATAATCGCGTGCATTTTGTCCGTCGATTTCTGTTACGATTGTTCCCGGCTTTAGCTTGTTGCTGTATTCAGACGCAGAACTCATAATCACAACTTGCCCACCTGCCGCAGGCAGGAAACTGACACCGGGATAATAACGTACCTCGGCTTGTGGAAATCCACCTTTCAGATTATCAAATGACATATGCGCGTCCCTCAGGCAGAGCCGCGCTTCATTTAACAAGCCATAGAATTCTGCGTTCGATTCACATTGTTTAATTTTTTCGAGCAGCTCTTTTTTGCAGGTACTCCAATCGCGCCGGATACCCTTCAAATCAAAGAACGGGTATGTACTGTCTATTTCTTTGATAAACGCCGCCAGTGATTGCTCATATATGCTGCTTCTTTGACCTTTAATCGGCTCAGCTGCCGTTGTTCCCCCTGGCCTTGGCCGGAGAGGAGAAATCCTGCCCGGTGTCCCGGCAAAGGTGGGGATGGGGCTGAAAGACACGAGCAGCAGCAAAATCGAAATTGAAATAACCAAACGTTTCACGATATATCCTCCGAAATGTGATAATGTCAAATTCAGTTAATGGCCCGCCTTAACCCGGCTGGCCGAGCTACAGATATACCCATTATACAGGAAATGTTTGATTCCCTGCATCAAAATTATCACAATTCAAGTTCTTTGCCGCCGCTTTTAAACTTGCTCCAGGGATGCCAGGCCGAGCCTTTCTGCGATTCTATCGAATTCGTCCAGAGAGTAAAATTCGATGATTATCCTGCCTCTTTGGCCATTTTTGCGGGTCTCAATGCTTACCCTTGTGCCAAGCTGACTGCTGAGTTTGCTCTCCAGGTCCAGGATGTGGGCTGGTTTCGAGCGGGCGGTTGTCCTGGCTTGCTCTGTGCCGGTAAGATATTTTCGGACCAGTCTTTCGACTTCACGGACGCTGAGCCGGCCTGCCATTGCTCGATTGGCCAGCTTGCGGCGAAGCTCGTCGGTAGGCAGGGCAAGTATCGCACGGGCGTGGCCCATATTCAACTGGCGATGGACTAACATCTGCTTGATTTCGTCCGGTAAGTCCAGCAGCCGCAAGTAGTTAGCGATAACAGAGCGGTCTTCGCCGAGCCGTTGGGCGGCTTCGGCTTGGGTCAGAGAGAAGGTATTGAAATAGTTTTGATAGGCCTTTGCGCGTTCGAGGGGATTGAGGTCGGTTCGGTGTATGTTCTCGATTAGTGCCAGCTCAAGCAACTGCTGGTCGGTTGCCTGACGAACCAGGGCGGGTATGGTGGTCAGCGAAGCTAATTTGGCGGCCCGGAATCGGCGTTCGCCGGCGATTAGCTGGTATCCCGACTCGGCCGGGCGAACAATAATTGGCTGAATTACACCATTGGCCCTGATGGACTCGGCCAAATCTGCCAGCTCCTGCTCATCCCACACCGTTCGCACCTGATAGGGATTGGCTTTTATAGAATCAAGGCTGATTTCCTGCAAAGAATTATGTAACTGTCTGTCTGGCGGGAAATTAGCAGCCATAGCAGGGTCAGCCAAACCTTGATTTACCCTGGCTGTGTCTAAAGTTATCGGACTTAAAAGCGACGCCAGTCCCCTGCCGAGATGTTTCGGTTTTTCTC
>JAUVYZ010000127.1 GCA_030602845.1 Phycisphaerae bacterium
TTAGCTAAAGCGCCTTCAAGTTCGGGATACTCTTTTGAACTGCCCCGGCCTGCCTCAGCCCGGTTAACAAAAGCGTTTCGTTTGAATTGTTGCCTCCGGATAAAATCGATGCACAGATTTTTTGCAATTCGCCCTATCCACGCCCCGAACCGCTCGCCGTGGCGAAGCTGGCTTATATCAGTAAAGCCCTTAAGCAACGCCTGCTGGGCGACATCTTCGGCATCGTGACTATTACCGAGCATCCCCAGACAAATCCCAAAGACACGCCCGGAATACGCCTTGACAAGACCCGTATATGCCGACCTGTCTCCATTACGACAAGACGCAACCATCTTTTTCTCTAAACGGCCGTTCAATGAAAACTCCATATCCTGGCTTCCATAATAATGACGAACAACAAACAAAAACCTGACAGCTTTTTTCAGAACTTAACTCAAATTTACCACTTTTGCCGTTAAAAGAGCAAAAAAAATGCTGAGCAAGCAAAAAACTAAAAGTGAAAAATCCAAAATCAAAGCGTAAAATTCAAAAGTTTTAAATTTTTAATTATAGTTTTTAGTTTAAATCGTGTATCATTTCTGTTTTATATAAAAAAAGAGCCCTTAGAGAAAATGGGAAGAGACCTGAGAAATTTTCTATTTCCCGACGGCAACTGGCTGGTTGAAATGGCAGCAGAAGACTCTGCAGAACTTGAGCAGCTTCTGCGCAGCGAAGATGACCAATTACAAGAGAGCAACCACAAATTCAAACTGCCGGACGTCATCGGCATCTTGCCGATTCGAAATGCCGTCGCCTATCCCGGCACAGTAATGCCGTTGGCTGTAGGTCGGGAAAGAAGCAAGCGACTCCTTGCCGACACCAGGCCCAATAAATCCGTTATAGGGCTTGTAACGCAGCACAACCCCGAAACCGACAGGCCGGATTTCGGCGATATTTACTCTGTCGGAACCGCCGCAACCGTGCTCAAAGTCATAAAAATGCCGCAGGGCTCAATTCACATCGTTGTCCACGGCATAGCACGCTTCAAAATAACGAAGAGGCTGACCACAGAGCCATATCTCAAGGCCGGGGTCCAACCGCTTGACGTCAAAGTTAAAATAACAAAAAAACTCCGGGCACTTATAGTCAATGTCCGCCAGGCAGCCAATCGTCTTATCACATTGAGTCCAAACGTGCCCGAAGAAGCATCTGTGCTGCTGGAGAATATAGAAAACTCTTCCGCCTTGGCTGATTTTTTAGCAGCCAATCTTAGCCTTGACACTGCGAAAAAACAAAAATTGCTCGAAGAGCTTGACGCAGCCAAACGCCTTGAAAAAATATCCGTTGCCCTGGCAAATCAACTGGAAGTCCTCGAGCTGAGTCGCAAAATCCAGGGCCGGGTAAAAGAATCAATAGATAAAAGTCAGCGGGAATACTTCCTCCAGGAAGAGCTAAAAGCCATTCAGTCCGAGCTCGGCAAAGGGGACCTGCGAACCGAAGAGCTAAGGCAAATCAACAAAAATATCAAAAAAGCCAAAATGCCCGAAAAGGTCGAACAAGAAGCGCTGCGGGAACTGGACAGATTAAACAAGATACCTCCTGCTTCACCGGAATACAGTGTTATCCGCACGTATTTGGACTGGGTCTGTGAGCTGCCCTGGTCCATTCAAACCAAAGACCAGCTCGATATCAACAAGGCCGAGCGAATACTCAACGCCGACCACTACGACCTGCGCAAGGTAAAGAAACGCATCCTCGAATTCCTCGCCGTCCGCAAGCTGAACCCGACGGGCAAAAGCCCCATACTTTGTTTCGTCGGCCCACCCGGCGTGGGAAAAACGTCCCTCGGCAAATCCATCGCTCGCGCTATGGAAAGAAAATTTATCCGTATTTCACTCGGCGGAATAAGAGACGAGGCCGACATCCGCGGACACCGAAGAACTTACATCGGTGCCCTGCCCGGAAGAATACTGCAGGAGTTGAGAAAGTGCGGCAGCAAAAACCCCGTATTTATGCTCGATGAATTGGACAAAATCGGAAGCGACTTCAGGGGCGACCCGGCAAGTGCGCTGCTCGAAGTGCTCGACCCCGAACAAAACTTTAGTTTTACTGACCACTACCTCGACGAGCCTTTCAACTTGTCCACTGTTATGTTTATCGGCACCGCAAATTATACCGAGCCGGTGCCGCCGGCACTGCGCGACCGAATGGAAGTTATTGAACTGCCCGGATACACCGAGACCGAAAAACTCCACATCGCAAAGAAATACCTCGTCCCTCGCCAGCTTGCCGAGCACGGCCTGGGCAAAAACCGCCTGACCATAAAAGATGATGCGCTCCTGACAATAATTCACAGCTATACACGCGAGGCAGGCGTCCGGAACCTCGAAAGAAGCATAGCAGCCATTTGCAGGGCCGTCGCCACACAAATTGCCAGGGCCAAAAAAAGGCAGGCAACCATCAGCAAAAAACACCTCGCTAAAATCCTCGGCCCACCGCAGTTTGAATCCGAGCTGGCCCTGCGGACCGGAATACCAGGCGTCGCAACCGCACTTGCCTTTACTCCCGTCGGCGGTGAGCTGCTCTTTATCGAATCCGCATTTATGCCGGGCAAAGGCCTGTTGCAGCTGACAGGCCATATCGGCGACGTTATGAAGGAAAGTGCACAGGCCGCATTTTCCATCGTCAAGGCAAACGCAAAAAAACTAAAAATCGAACCCGGCAGATTCAGAAAATTCGATTATCACATACACGTCCCCGCAGGAGCAATTCCAAAAGACGGCCCAAGTGCCGGAGTCGCAATGTTCACCTCGCTGGTCTCGCTGCTTCTTGGCAAACCGACCCGCCCCGATGTTGCAATGACGGGCGAAATAACCTTACGAGGCCTCGTCTTACCTGTTGGCGGCCTCAAGGAAAAAATCTTAGCTGCAAAACAGGCCGGAATTAAAACCATAATCCTCCCCGCCCGCAACAGAAAAGACCTCCCCGAAGTCCCCAGAGAAGCAAAAAAAGGCCTCAAATTCGCATTCGTCAAAAATACCGACGAAGTCCTGAAAATCGCACTCAATACGGACTAAAACCGATTTACGAGTTACTTTTTAGTTGTCTTCATAATGGGGTTATGGTATTATTGTATGCAGGACAGGTTATTTAACTTCTTACTTATCAAAGGAGCGCTTCAAAATGGCGTTAAGTACGGAAGAAAAATCGGCTCTCAAGAACTTTAAAACCTTTCTTAAGCAAATTCTGGGCAAACAGCTAATCGAGTTGAAACTATTCGGCTCGAAGGCTCGTGGTGATGACCGGCCTAATTCCGACTTGGACGTGCTGATTATCGTAGCAACTGAAGATTGGCATATTCGTGATAAAGTCTATGATGTTGCGACAGATGTGTTGCTGCAAATGGACGTGTGCATATCGCCGAAGGTTATCAGTAAAAGCAGATTCGTCCAACTTTGCAAAGAAGGTACCTCTTTTATACACAATGTTAGCAAGGATGCAATCACAGTATGAATGACATATCGCAAAAAGAGCTAATTCGCGCTAAAAAAGCTCTTCTGGCAGCAAAAACTCTTTTGGAAAATCAGCTTTACGAAGACTGCGTTTCCAGAGCCTATTATGCGGTACTGCATGCCGCCAAAGCTGCATTAGCAATAGAAGGTGTCGAGCCGCAATCGCACCACGCCGTGCGGCGAATGTTTGGACTACACCTTGTCAAGACCGGAAAGATCGAAAAGGAATTTGCAAGGATTCTCACAGCAGAGCAAGAAGATAGAGAAATCGGTGATTACGACATTCACATCGAAATCGAGCAGGATACAGCCCTTAAAAGAGTTCGCGACGCAGAAAAGTTTGTCGAGAGAATCGAAAAATATCTTCAAACTTAAATCTTATATTCAGCCGCCGGTTTCACCGAGGGGGTTTAATTGTTTGGGGGTTGATAGCGTTAATTGCATTCACCACATCCACCATCTCAGCTACATCGTGGACGCGGACGATCGAAACGCCTGCGGCGGCGCATAAAGCAACTGATGCAGCCGTGCCGAAAATCCGCTCAGCAGGTTTTTCTTTGCCCGTGAGCTTACCTATAAAACTTTTCCTGCTCGTACCCACAAGCACCCGATAACCGGCAGCAACAAACCTATCAATATTTCTCAAAAGCAAAAGATTGTGCTCTAACGTCTTGCCAAAGCCAATACCGGGGTCAATAAAAATCTTCTTTCTCTCAATGCCAAACTCTTCAGCTCTTTTTGCCCTCTCCAAAAGAAACTCAAGAACCTCACTAACCACATCATCATATTTTGGTTCGGCTTGCATCGTTGCAGGCGTCCCCTGCATATGCATCAAAGCGACCGGCACCTGCTGCTCAGCCGCCAATTCCCCCATCCGCTCATCGCTCAAAGCGGTAATATCGTTTATCATACCTGCCCCCGCTTCCAGAGCAGCCAACGCAACTTCGTATTTATAAGTATCAATACTAATCGGCACATCTATTTTTTTACAAAGCGCATCTATCACTGGAATTGCTCGTTTTATCTGCTCATCAGCCGATACGGACGCAGAACCCGGCCGCGTCGATTCCGCTCCTACATCTATTATCACAGCCCCCTCGGCAGCCATTTTCAGACCGTGTTCGATGGCCCTGTTGGTATCGAAGAACCGCCCCCCGTCACTGAATGAATCCGGCGTAACATTCAAAACCCCCATCACAACGCAGCCGCCTGAAAAATCAAGCTGCCCTTTTGGCCATTCAACTACATTCTTACTACTAACTTTAGCCATTCTCTACTCTAAATCCGATGCCCGCCAGCTTCTTGGCCAAAATGCTGTTTTTATTTTTGACAATAACTCTGGTATTTTGAAATTCCCTCCGAACAGGGTAATTCTTCCGCAGCCCACTGAAGAACTCACCACTCTCTTCCGCCTGCTTATTCAAAATCTGCCTCATCCGCAAGTCATCCGCTTTAATATTGTAAATCTTCTTCACGGCGCCCAATAACACATCCTGCTTTCCGATGTTCGGATTAATCTTCAACTCTGGCACATCGGGCTCAGGCAAAAAATCCTCGACGTCAAATTTCGCGCTAAATCCAAAATATTTACAGGCCGCTTTATAAATCATAATCATCCCTGCAACCTTGCCGTCCAGCGAATAACCGGCAATGTGCGGCGTGCCAATATCAACCATTTCCAGAAGTTCCGTATCGATATTCGGCTCACCCTCCCAGACATCGAGCACAACAGCTTTCAATCTCCCCGCCTTAATCGCTGCTTTAAGAGCGCTGCTGTCAACCACACCGCCGCGAGAAGCATTAAAAAAAACACATCCATCCTTTAGCGACTTGAAAAACTTTTCATCAGCTAAATGAAACGTCCTGTCAATCCCCTCAAAAGTCAACGGCGTATGGAGCGTTATAAAATCGCAATCAAAGAGCTGCTCTATCGGCAGATATTTTGCATCGTGTGTTTGCCTCTGCAGAGGCGGGTCGTTCAAATAGACCTTCATACCCAGAGCCGTAGCTTTTTTAGCCACCCTGCTGCCGACGTTACCTGCGCCTATAACACCTATCGATTTACCCTGCAGGTCAAGATTATATTTTTGCCCGACATTAAGCAGTGCAGCGATGACATATTCCGCTGCGGAATTGGCATTCGACCCCGGCGCTGATGCAAAACCGATATTGTTTCGCGAAAGATATTCGATATCTATATGGTCGAAGCCAATGGTGGCGGTACCTACGAAGCGAACATCGCTTTCGGCCAACAAATCCGCACCTACCCGCGTTACACTGCGAACCAGCAGGACATCCGCATCGGTGACAACACCCGGCGTTATCTCTCGACCCCCAACAACTTCAACCTCCCCAATCGATGAAAAGCACTCACCCACAAACGGAATATTCTCATCTGCGATAATCTTCATCTCAAATTAAAGTTCAAAGCCCGCAATCTTCGCCCCGCAATCAGGACAGCATGATTTTTTAATATTATTGGCAATAATTCTATAGCCCACGCGCTCAATCAAAACCCTGCCGCAGTTATAACAAAAAGTGCTCTCTGATTTCGCCCCCGGCACATTGCCGAGGTAAACATAACGCAGCCCCGCCGCCTTGCCTGTTTGCTCAGCACGTTCAAGACTACTAACCGGCGTTGGGCCCGAATCCAGATACTTATACTGCGGATGAAACCGGCTGATATGCCACGGAACATCGGCACCGGCA
>JAUVYZ010000071.1 GCA_030602845.1 Phycisphaerae bacterium
CAAAAAAGTAAAGCCCAACGTATTAGTAAAGGGGCAGGACTGGGCGCAGAAGGGCGTCGTCGGTCGGGAGTTCGTTGAATCTTATGGCGGCAAGATTGTTCTTGCCCCGCTTGTCGAAGACAAAAGCTCAACCGCAACAATCGAAAAGATGAAGTCATTGGAAACAAAATCCTGATGAATAAGGTGAGTATTCCTTTCGTCATTGCGAGCGGAGCGAAGCAATCTAAAACGTAACGGATGAGATTGCCGCGGCCTGCTTTGCAGGCCTCGCAATGACAGTCGTATAGGAAAGAAAATCCTGATGAACGACAGTACAAAGAAACAGATTGCAGAAGCGATAGAAACGCACAAGAAGATGATTGCCGAATTCCAGATAAGCGGCATTGAAACGATCGCTATCGCTGCTGAGGCAATAATAAAGTCACTAAAGCAAAACGGCAGGGTCTATCTCTGTGGCAACGGAGGCTCGGCAGCAGATGCTCAACACATAGCCGGCGAGCTTGTCGGCAGATTCGAGCGCGAACGCAGGCCGCTGCCGGCACTTGCCCTGACAACCGATACATCCGTGATAACATCGATTTCCAACGACGATAGCTTCAAAAATGTATTTGTCAGGCAGGTCGAAGCGTTGGTTAGAGAAGGTGATATCCTGTGGGCCATTTCGACCAGCGGTATCTCGGCAAATGTCATTGCGGCCGCAGAATTAGCAAAGCAAAAAGGCGCTTGCGTACTGGCCTTTACAGGCAAGCCCGATAGTAAACTGGAGCAAATTGCTGATATTTGTTTTTGTGCCGGTAACAAATCAACGGCGCGTAGTCAGGAGGTCCACCAGCTTGCTTACCATATAATCTGTGACCTGGTAGAACAGAGTTTTTGCGAACAGTCAAACCAAAGATAAGCTTAAATGAATATGTCTAATAAAGCGATATTCTTAGACCGTGATGACACTTTAATTGAAGACCCCGGCTATATCAATCATCCCGACCAGGTAAAGCTGCTGGACGATGTCGCTGAGGCACTTATCGAGCTAAAGCGTATGGGGTACAAGCTAATCGTTGTCTCTAATCAGTCAGCTGTTGCACACGGAATCGTTACTGAGAAAGTCATTGGTGAAATTCATAACCGCTTAAAACAACTGCTGGCCGAAAAGGGAGCATTTTTAGACCGGATTTATTACTGCCCTTATCATCCCGAAGGAGCTATCCCAAAATACCGTAAAGAAAGTGACTGGAGAAAGCCGAATCCCGGAATGCTGCTGGCCGCCGCCGACGAGATGGACGTCGACCTTAGCCAATCCTGGAGCATCGGCGATAGCGCTCGTGACGTTGAGGCCGGTTTACGAGCCGGCTGTAAAACTATATTAATAAACCGCTCTTCGCATCACAAACAGCCCGACCCCTGCTTGTTGCTGGCAGGAACACATCCACACTACAAGAGTGTAAATATAAAGGAGGCGGTAAATATCATAAAAAAGTATCACCGTTCCTCTGGCAAACCTGCAGACCAAACCCAGTCAGCCCCCGCGGGTCAAATTCAACCTCTCTTGCAAGCTGTGGAACAACCACGCAGTTCAGAGCCTAAAGAGCCGGCACCGTCCCCTCCGGAGAAGAATGCTGCCGGGAAAAGAACCGAACAGTTGCTCAGCAGCATTCTCGAACAGCTAAAAAGTATGCAGCGGGCCGATATGTTCGGCGAATTTTCAATAATGAGACTGATGGCCGGGATTATGCAAATTATTGTTCTGTTTTGCCTGTTGATAACTATATGGTTTCTGATGAGCCCAAGCAGGCAGGACAATAATTTGGTTTTCATTGCGCTCGGGTTTGCTATGCTTTTTCAGCTGATGTCACTAACCTTCTACATAATGCAGGGACGAAAATAGTGATGCGTGAAACATGAAGCATCCCGCACCAATTAGGTGCGTCATTTGGCGCCGCATCGATGGACGTGGGCCTAAGCTCAATTGGTGCGGGACGAGATGCGAGATGCAAGATACGAAATACGAGATTTTAGTCTGCCTTCCTTCTCCTATGGGTGATGCTGTACTTTGCACACCGGCCCTGCGGGCCATTCGCCAACATTTCAAATCCTGCAAAATCTCGTTTTTTGCTAAGCCTGCGATTCGCGAAGTCTTGTCGCCAAGCAGCTTCAACGACGGATGGCTGGAGCAACAAAATAAGAATCCGTTTGCGATTGCAAAAATGCTCAAGGGCCATAAATTCACACATGCAATCCTTTTCAAGAATTCTTTTGCTTCCAGCTTGGCGGTTTCTTTAGCAAGGATACCGGTTCGGATCGGCTATGCCCGCGAGGGACGAGGGCTTTTGCTCACCGACAAACTCTATCCACCAAAACTATCTGACGGTAAATTCAAACCCCTTTCTATGATTGACTACTACCTTGCGATTGCCTCCTGGCTCGGTGTTGATACCACCAATAAAAATCTTGAACTGCTCATCGACCCACAAGACCAGGAAAAACTAAAAGCCAAATTGCCGGAAGTTGTCGATGCCGACAGACCGATAGCTGTCATTGTCCCCGGTGGAGCATTTGGGCCGAGCAAGTGCTGGCCCAGCGGTAGGTTTGCACAAACAGCGGATTAGCTGATTACGAACTACAACGCAACGGTTGTTGTTTCCGTTGCATCAAACTCCGTTGAGAGGCAAATTGCCGGAGAAATTTGCAATTCCAGCAAACATAAACTTATCAACCTGGCAGAAAGCCCCATAACTCTTGGCGAATTAAAATCGTTTTTTTCAATTGCCGATTTAGTAATAAGCAACGACACAGGCCCACGGCATATAGCCATAGCCCTGGGACGTAAAATTATCAGTTTGTTTGGACCAAATGACCCTGTCTGGACCGATACCGGCTGCGAAAATGAAATCCAAATAGTCGGTGACGTCTCTTGCGCTCCCTGCAGCAAGCCGATATGTGAGAAAAAAGAACATTTGTGCATGCAGGCAATCACTGTGGAGATGGTTTGTGACGCCGCGAAAAGATTACTCGAAAAAAATCACCAGATAAGCAACAGCTATGAGTAAACAAAAATTTGTAGAAATTTCAAAATTGTTCTTCATTGACCCCGATTATAAAACGGCATTTAGCAAATTGGGCTTAACTTCCATCGATGCTGTCTTTTCTTTTAATGCCGCTAAGAATCTGGCCAAGGACAATCTTGCCGGGTTCCGCAGCCGCTTGCAATTTGAAATAGGTCTGCCGCCAACGACCGTCTTTTTGAAACGCTACGACAGGCCGCCAATTTTGGCCCAACTCAGAAACTGGCTCTCGGCTCGCCGCCGGATAAGTTGCGGCTTCCTCGATTTCGAGCCGGCAAATAAACTCACAATAGCGGGCGTAAATAACCCGAAAATTATTTCTTACGGCGAGCAATGGGGCATCTTTTTTGAGAAAAGAAGCTTTATCATCACTGAAAGAATTCCTGATGCCGACTCCCTGGAACGAAAATTACCCGATTGTTTTAACGCCCCGAATACAGTTGAAAATTTGAAACTGCGAAGAAATTTTACCACTCAATTAGCGGGCTTTGTAAAAAAATTCCACGAGACAAATTATCGTCATCGAGACCTCTATCTTTCACACATATTCTACGCTGACAGCGGCAATTTTTATCTGATAGACCTGGCGCGGGCCTTTAAACCAATCATCTGGCGCCGGCGATTTCGGATAAAAGATATTGCGCAAGTTTATTATTCAGCCCCAGCCAGGTATTTCTCGAAAACAGACCGGCTGCGTTTCTACTTCGGCTATACCGGCCAAAACAAGCTGACCAGGAAAGACAAAATATTTATTCGTAAAGTAATAAACAAAGCAAAACGGATGGCACGGCACGATATAAAGCACGGCAGGCCCGTCCCCTTTGAAAGCTGACCGAATTCGGTTATAATCCTGCGATGAAGATGAAAATCGCAATCATAATAGAACGGGCAAATATTGCCCTGGGGGGAGCGGAACGCTCAGCTTTTGAGATGGCAACCGCCGTTTCGGCACTCGGCCTTGAAGTGGACATACTTGCCGCAAAAGGCCAAATCCGGCATAGCCGGACCAGAAACATTCACATTCTATGTCAAAATACGCCCGGCAAGCGCGCTTGTTACCTTACCTTCGCAAAAGCATTAAAAAAATATTTATCACAAAATCATTATGATATAATTCACAGCGTTTTACCTTTTGACTTTGCCGATATTTATCAGCCGCGCGGGGGTACATACACTGAATCCATTTTGCGCAATGCCGCCAGTTACCGGAACAAGTTCCTCGAATCTTATAAGAAGCTCACAGCTTTTGCCAATTTTCGCCGAACCCTACTTCTGCGGGCGGAGCGTAAGCTGTGCAGAGAACCGAACGGGCCGATAATCGTCGCACTTTCACAGTATGTTGCTGAGCGGTTCAAACGGCACTATGGCGCCGATGCGGAGCGTATAGTGGTGATACCTAACGGCGCAAAAATAAATAAACGAATCAGCACCGTTGAAGCAGGCAAACTCCGCACCCAAATACTGGCTCAATTGGCCCTTAAAGAAGCGGACAACCCCGTCTTTTTCTTGTTCGTGGCGAACAATTTCAGGTTAAAAGGACTGGCTGTCTTAGTAAAAGCAATGTCCGCCTATGGTGGAACGCCAGGCCATAACACGGACCGGCAGGCTTACTTAATTGTCGCCGGTAACGGCAGAGCACACAAATACCGCCGACTCGCAAAAAAACTTAACATCAACAGGAAAATCATTTTCTTAGGGCCTATCAGGCACATTCAAAACGCTCTGTCAATAATAGATGTGGCTGTATTGCCTACCTTCTATGACCCGTCGAGCAGGTATATTCTCGAAGCATTAGCAGCGGGCAAGCCGGTGATAACCACGAAATTTAACGGTGCAACTGATTTATTCGTTAATAATCGGCACGGCAAAGTGCTCGAGCGAAGCGAAGATGTCTCCGCACTGGCAGAAGCCATCGGCTATTTCACAAATACAAACAATATCCGGAAAGCATCGGAAGCGATTGTTGCAGATAATCTCAAAGAAAAAATCTCCATCAGCCGGGTTGCCAAGCAGCTAATATCTGTTTATGAATCTATACTACAAAGGAAAGGCCAAAAATAATGTACACGACTTTCGCACTTGCCATCATAGCCGCTTATTTGCTCGGCTCGGTACCATTTGGAGTTATCATTGCCAGAGCCCACGGCAAGAATCTGCGCTCAATTGGCTCAGGTAACATCGGCGCAACCAACGTCTCCCGCGCCCTCGGTAGAAGATGGGCCTATCTTTGCTTCCTTCTCGACGTGCTCAAAGGCCTGGTCCCAATGTTAGTCGCCGGAACCCTTATAGAGATGTCCGACCCAACCCCCGGTTTACTTTCTTTATGGCTCGCCGTAGGCTGTGCCGCTATCCTGGGCCATATCTTTCCCATATACCTGAAATTCAAAGGCGGCAAAGGCGTCGCGACCAGCCTCGGCGTGGCGCTGGGCCTTTGGCCTTATTATACAATCTGTGCCACGGTTGCTTTTGCAATATGGGCGGCGACTGTTCTGTTGTGGAGGTATATCTCACTGGCTTCAATCGCCGCTTCTGTCGCTTTTCCTGTAGCGCTGATTCTGGCGATAGTCCTGACCCCCGCCTGGAATTTTGCTAATCTATGGCCGTTACTTGCCGCATCAATTGCTATACCGGTTATGGTGATTGTACGTCACCGCGAAAATATAAAACGGCTAATCGCAGGAACCGAAAGCAAGGTCTTGAAAACCAAAAGCTAAAAGCCACAACTATATGCTCAATATTCGTAGAAAGAGAAAATCGAAAGAAGTGCCGAACCGCCTGACACTATAACGATGATTCATCGCAGATACCGCGGTGAAATAGACCAATCTACTTCTATTCAGGCGTCTCGTCGGTCATCATCCGTACTTTGTCATCCTCAATCAGCTCACCCGTTGCCTTGTCCCATTTTCGCGTGCGATAGACCAGACGGTGCTCCCCGTGACAGTCGGTACAGTATTTTTCCTTCGTAGTGCCGGCGAAGAAAGAATTGTGCAGCGAGCTAATTTTGTCCTTGGGGTGACAGCCCATACAGAACGAAGTAATCTTCGTCATCGGAAACATAATATCTGGTGGCGTGATGTTATCTTCGTCGCTGCAGTGGGCATCGGAGGCACCGTGGCACTGCTCACAGCTCATGTTGGCCCGCGCGTGCACAACAGCCAGTTCCTCGTCCTCGTAGTTTATATGGCACACGTGGCAGCGGCTGTTATCGGCTACGGGCCCGGTCGGCGGCGGCAGCTCTTCGGCGATGTCGCCGTTTTCCAGCAGCAGCGGAGGTTCCTGCCTGATTTTTTGCTTACAGGCCACCATCCCAACGGCCAGTACCGCCGCCACAAGCATCCACAAGCAATATCTCAAATATCTCACGCAGGTCTCCTTTGCATTAAGTCAGGTTGGCGGGCACGGCTGCCTTGACTTCCGCTCGAATAGTTCGTTACGAGCGGCGATTTTCTACACGTACTCCCAGTTTTTCAGCCACTGGTAGTTTGCCGGCAGCCTGGCCCACATCTCCTCGACGGACCGCTCCAACTCGGCTCTCTCACTGACGTCGAGCTCGCGGCGCTCCTTCACAGCCCTGGCCATATTGTCCACCTGGTGGGTACTGACAAGTCCCGGAATCGGTGCCGTGATGGCCGGGTTGCACAGGATATACCGGATTGCAAGTCGCGCACGCTCGTCATCTTCTTTAGCATTAGGGTCGCCTGGTGCGCTGCTGCCCTTGAACAACGAGTTGCTCGCAAAGGGCTTAATGCCGAAGACGCCCACGTCGCACTTCTTGACCGCATCGAAGAGACTGTCTTTCGGCGCCTCCTTACTCTTGGCCGTGTAAGGAAACAGGATGACTTCAATCTGCGGAAAGTATTCTATCATCATCTTCAGCCACGGATGGTAGTGCGAAGAAATGCCGATGAATCGCGCCTTGCCCTGCTTCTTCGCTTTCTCAAGCGCCTCAACCAGTTCGCAGGATGTATTAAACGAATGTTTGCCACCGGGCTCGTGACAGGTGATGCGCCACAAATCCGTGTACTCCTGTTTCGACTCCTTCATCAGTGAGTCGAAGCTTTCCATCAGCTTCTTGGCCGTACGGAATTCCCGGTTGCGCACCTCACGACCACAGTAGGACAGGGCCATATACATCTTTTCGCGGCGCCCTGCCAGGGCCTTACTGTAGGCGAGCACCTCGCTGCGGCAGCAGGCGTCGATATAATTGATGCCAACGTCAATGCACCGGCTGACGACATCGCGGCAGTTCTGGTCGAAAGTTTTGCCCGTGGCGCTGAGCACTTTGTTAACGCGCTTCCAGTGCCCGCCCAGGCACACGACCGAGACCTCAAGCCCGGTCTTGCCCAGCCGCCGATACTCCATATTTGGGTTATAGCTGAGGGGTTTCCTGATGGCCGCCCCAGCGTAGGTGTTTCGGGCTCCTACGGCGCCGAGACCCACGGCCAGACCCGCTGCGGCCACGGCGCTATCGCGCATAAACTCCCGACGCGTAACTTGTTTATTCTCCATCGCTTAGCCCCTTTACAATTCAACTTGCTTTACTGATGCCAAATTCCAGTATCTGGCATCGAACATCAGGTAGAATAGCCAAATCCTGAGAAACTGTCAACGCCTTTTTCGCATTTTAGGCAGGAATTCACACGATAAAACAAGAAAAAATCGACATTCGGCTGAGTTCAGTCGAAGTCCTGTTAATCCTGTCCATTGATTGAAAGGTAAATCGAAAACACACCAAGACCGGCGGTGGAGGAATATAAAGGGTTCCCATTTTACAAAACATCGTAAGATGGGAGCCCAAAGATGGCGTTCGACCCCCCCCTGCCGAACGGGCAGTTCATAACAAGCCCGGATTGTTGCAATCAAAACGGTTGGTTTAGGTTAACGCCGATAATACCTCTTCCTTTAGAAAACTCTTTCCTTTGGGTGTAATTTTGCACCTTCCAGTGGCATCTATAACAATGTAATTATCTCTACCTAACAACCTGCATACAAGCTGGGCATAGTAATGGCCGATTCTCATCATATCAGCCAATACCGTATAATGGACCACTCCTCTTTCTGAAATATTAGCAAGTGCTTCTTGTGCCAGACTTACCATTATTAATCACCTCCCTGTAACACTGATTTACGCTGGTACTTGCACTGGGAAGAACATTATCGAAGCAGCGCTAAAAATGTTAGCGGCTCACTATATTAACTGCTCAAAATAAACCTCGGCGAAACAAACGGTGCTAAACTATATACAAAAATGATTTTACAGTTTTATAAGACCTCTTATAATTTCAGCACTTAACATGTTTTGGCATATGTGCTCGAGCCGATGTTGATCTGAACATTCTATGCTTGTGATAGAATCGAGCACATTTAATTCCCATCGCTCTAAATCCCTTATATTTGAGCAAAACCACCAAGCAAACGTTACTCAAGGCAGCTTAGAAACTTCCTGCCTTAGCCCGAGAATATATTCAAGGATGTCTTTTATGCTGATAATGCCAACCAGCTTTCCTCTCGATGTGATCGGGACTCTTCTAAAAATGTTCTTCATCAAAAAGTC
>JAUVYZ010000101.1 GCA_030602845.1 Phycisphaerae bacterium
CTGACCTTTCCCGTTGATACGAACTCGTGCTCGCTAATCCTCGGCGGCTGGGGCGGCGAGCTCTGCGGCCTGTCCAACCTCGATTACTATGACGCTGCCAACAACGAGACCACGCAAATCATCTCGTTCGAGACCGCCAAATGGTACCGGGTCCGCCTGCGCGTCACGCCCGGCAAGATCGAAGCCTGGCTCGACGACGAAAAGCTTGTAGATGCAGCGACAACCGGCAGAATAATCGACATCCGACCGGAGGTGGACCTTTCTCAACCGTTGGGTATTTCAACCTGGCAAACAGCCGGTGCAATTCGCAACATCCACTTGCGAACGCTTTCGGACTAATCGTGGCCTTACTCAGCCGCTGTCTCAACCTCGACCGGCACACCGACTGCGCGGCGCTTAAACAGGTCTATCTGCATCCATTTGTTACTCTTGAATCTCCAGTAGTTTGCCAGACCCACCGCGATGATACTTATTGTGCCGACGATCCACGGCCCTAACGCCTCAAGGCCGCCAAAAAAGCCGACTACAAGTAAACCGCCCAACCCTAATATTACCACTGCTCCCACCGTCGAGACAATCGCCAGCCAAACCGTATCACCTGCCCCGCGCAATGCCCCCCCGTAGATAATCCGTGCCGCATGGAAAACCTGGTATACAGCGGCGCAAATCAAAATATTGACTCCGACTTTGATTACCTCATCGTCGGAAGACCAAAACGCCATCAAAGCATTTCTGAATACAAAGAAGCAAACCCCGACCAATCCCATATAAATCAACGCCACCCTTAAACAAACACTGGTTTGCTTGGTCGCCACCTTTTTTCTGCCCGCACCTATCGTTTTCCCTACCGCCGCACTCAAGGCCGTCCCGATGCCAACCACCGGCATCACCGAGATACTTGTGTACGAAAGTGCCGCACTTGTCGCAGCAAGCGATTCTGTCCCGTATCGCCCGACCAGCCCAAACAAAATCATCCCCCAGAATGCCACATTCACCATCAGTCCAAATCCTGCAGGAAGCCCCACTTTCAGCAAATCGTACATTTTTGAGAAATCGATATTTGCCGTTCTCCTGGTCTTAAAGGCCGTGTTCATAGCGCTACTCAAGAACACAGCCATATTTATAACGGCTGCAACAGCTATCCCGATAAATGTCCCCCAGCCTGCACCGCGAATTCCCAGTTCCGGAAAGCCGAACTTGCCGAAAATCAATACATAGTTCGCCGCTACGTTGACCACCTGCCCGCATAACGATGCACACATTGTAATAATCGGTCGATGTACACCCATAAAGAATTGGTTGCCTGACCAATTGATGACCGCCAGCACGTGAGCGTAAAGCATAATTCGAAAATATATCACTTCCATCTTGGCCACCGGCGGCGGTTGCCCCATCATTTTGAATATCCACGGTGCTGCCGGCCACATTATCACCACCACCACAACAAAATATGCAAATCCCATATATATCGCTTGCCAGAAATAATTCGAGCAGTCCTTCTTGTTACTTCTGCCGAGACTCTGGCTTACAAACGTGCTCAGACTTGCCATAGCGCCTATCGCGAAGCCGCTGGGCAGGAAGCTGACAAGCCCGGCCGGCAAAATCGCCGCCAGTGCCTCCGTCCCCAGTCGTGAGACCATAAACCTATCCACGAACTGCATAATGGTGAACGATATGGTTGTAACCACCATCGGTGCCGCCAGCTTCAGCATATATCTAAGGGAAGTCTCGTCAGTAGTATGGCTTTGTGAGAGCAGGGACGATTTGTCAGTCATTAACCGGAACCCCGTTTATTCAAATTCAGTTTCTTCAATAGCATCTCAGGCGAAATGCCTAAAACCTGCACGCGTTTGATTGGTTTGGTTTTGCCGGAGATTATGCTAACAGCATTCTTTTTCACACCAAGTTGTTTCGCCAATAGTTCAATAAGGCACTGATTAGCTTTTCCTCTCTCAGGTGCCGCCGAAACCTTAATCTTCAGTATCTCATCGAGCAAGCCACAAACAGCCGTCCTGTTACTGCCGGGCACAACCTTTGCCGTAAAAATCACACCCTCATCAACTTCTTGAATCGTCAGATTAGCCATTAGTTGGAACCGTTGCTGCTTATGCAAGAGAAAAGAACCGAGTCTTCGGTCTTAGTTTTTTTGTGTTTGGGTCCACTAAATAGGATCCTCCCTAATATTCTTGCCAATCGCCAATTGAACATACTTTTCAATCTGCTCGGCAAGCTCACCCAGCGATGCAAGCTGAAAATCTTCATAATGGCCCGGGACAAAATCGCCGTTCAATGCCTTCTTGAAGATTCTAACTCGTATAATGGATGGCTCAGCATCCGGCTTACTGAAATCGCTGTCTTTATGCTCGGTGAGTTCAACACGCCAGTCCTCGCTTATAAAAACCAGACACTTGCCGGTAAAAACCGCCATCGGAAAGTAATCACGTAATAATTTTAGAGTTTCCATTTGTTTTTTGATATATCCTAAAAACCTTTCGTTCACCTCGTTCGATTGTTGTCCAGATAAATTGCGTTCTCTTTTGTCTGTTTCCCTCTTTCCAGAACCCGTTTTACTTTACTCATGTTATTGTTTATCAAGGTAATGTCATCTGATTCGTTCCCATCTACTCGGACAAATGTTGTAACCGGATTGCGCGGACTGCATCCGTGGATAAAGGCCCCGCGCACTTGCTTAAGCCATATCAGAGCATTCGTTGACGTCGTGCTTTCCGCGTCGAAATCGAAAATCTCCAGGTCCTTTACATCGTCAAAGACCATAGCGGACCGAAGCTCCGTCTTTTCAAATCCCAAATCCAGATGATGAAACTCGACCCTCTCCGCGTGACGGACGTAAAATCCGTAGGCCGGAAGAGTCCCGTACATTCTGCAGCTTGGATATGCTTCTGGACGCTCAGGGATTTCTCTGAGTGCATCCTCTGCCGTGCCGCCCCCCTTAAACCGAATCCTGATGTTCGACAGAGTAACGTCCTCGATTGGAAATCCGGGTAGTCCGGTGATATGGCATCCGACGACTCTCTTGCCCACAGGTTCGATCCAGCCGCCCACTTCACTCGCCTGAACATTGCTTATCGTAATGTTCCGCACCTTGCCCACTCCCGGCTTTTTCTTTCTGTCATACAGCCGCCCGCGATTTCCCAAGCGGATGAATATCGCGCTGCCCTTTACATTTCTCATCGTGACGTTGCTGATATTAACGCGGTCAAGTGTCCCACCATCGACTATCAAAAGTGCAATTCCCGAGTTACGAGTGTCGTATATTGTACAGTTGCTGACCGTTATATTTTGAAAACCGCCGCCGGATTCCGTACCAAACTTTATGGCCGAGGCATTGCTGCTCACTATGCAGTTCGTTATAGTTATATTTCTGCAGGGACGTTCCGATGTGCTCTTGAGTACAATGCCGTCATCGTCGCTATTGATTACGCAGTTGGATACCCGCACTTGCTGGCAACTGTTAATATTAAGCCCGTCTTCATTCCGTCCGGGGGCGCTTGCATACCGTGGCTTCTCTATGTCCGGGTTAATCCTGCTCTCGACCGTGACGCCGTCAATAACAAGATTGTCACATTTGAAGTAGTGTTGTACCCACGTCGTGGAGTTGCGAAGAGTAACGTCTTGGACCTTTACGTTCTTGCATTGAACAAAGTGGATTGGATGATTTCTTACTTTCGGAAACTCCTTGCTGACTGCGCCGTGGCCGTCGATGGTGCCCCGGCCTGCGACGCTGATGTTCTCCACGTTCTCGGCGTAAATCAGACTCCGGTGTGTATAATCGTCTTTGCTTCTGCTGGCTAAGAGAACAGCGCCTCCTTCGACATAGAGCCCAACATTATTCTTTAGCTTTACACCTCCGCTCAGAAACGTGCCGTTGCTCAGATAAACCTTTCCTCCACCTGCCTGCGCACAGGCGTCAATCGCAGCTTGGATGGCCTTGGTGTCTAACGTTTTCCCATCGCCCACAGCGCCGTAATCGCGCACGTCGAACAGCCCTCTTGCGAGTTGTCCTTTCGCTGTTGCCAAAGCAATCCGCTCAGCCGTACAGACCGACATCACGCCTATCAAAAAACCGATACAAATGAAGCGAACTCTAATGATACCGAACTCTCCTTTCAACTTAAACTGCTCCATATTCCGAACTTATACGTACTCGACTGCTATCTTGACGCACGATTTAGTTTTCGCCACGCGCCCATTGACCGCTTCAGGTTCTCGTACGCATCGCCCTTTATCCCATATCCCTGCAGCCCTACAGGACCGGTATACCCTAATTCCTTGAGCGTTTTCATAAACTTATAGTTGTCAAACGAGCCACGGTCCAGCGTCTGAATCAACTGTTTCCAGTCTTTTCCTCCACTATCCGCACCGTTGATGGTTACCACGAACAGGTAAGGCATCGTCGACTTTATCAATGGCTTTATATTTTTCTCATCGTCAACCATTAGCCAATGACATAGATTGAAGGTTACTCCCACGTTTTTCCTATTCACTTTTTTCGTCACTCGCACCGCGTCTTCCACGCGCTCGACCCAGAATCTATGGTGGGGATAAAGCGCAACTCGCAGCTTGGCTTCTGCCGCCATATCTGCAATCTCTCGAATGATTTCCACCGCACGCGCATCGCCTTCGGGTGAAGACGGTTTGTGCTTTTTGCTTATCACGTAAAGCCAGAGTATCGTATTGCGTCCCTTTAATATCTCGATTGCTTCTTTCAGTTTCGGGTCATACTTCTGCTGACCGGAGTCAATGTTTACGCCGAGATAGACGGTAAAAAGTCTCAGCTCGTTCTTGTCCAGCTCTTTAAGCATCTCAGCTAATCCGTTACGCCCCGTATAACCAATCCCGGCATATCCCAGTTCCTTGACCATCTGGACCTGCTCTTTTGCGTTTTTATGCCTAGCGTCCTTCGTTCCGGTATCCATCGCAAAGAAGGGTAGTGCCCCGGCTGGCTCAAGCCAGATTTTGCGGTAAGCCACCGGCCCATGGTCGCCTTGCAGCATAAGCGGCCCGAAGGGTTTTTCGTCATTATACGCACTGGCCCTCGTCGGCCCGGTTAATTCCACATCTTCGTGGATTACTCTATTGTTGTGGACAACCCTTTCAAATCTGGCGTTGGAAATTTTTCGTCCATTCTCGTCAAAACGCGGCGCCCGGAAAATAACATCGAACGTTTGCCACCGCCCCGGCGCTCGCGAGGCATTGACCCGCGGCGGATGGCCTTCGTAACCCTTGGGGTCTCTGTTATTGTCCCAGCGCTGATAGATACCGCCGCAGTTGGAGTGCTTCGGCTCGCCCGCTCCCCAGCTATCGAACACCTGAATCTCATATCGCCCCATAAAATATACGCCGGAGTTGGACCCCTTTGGAACCATAAACTCGATATGTGCCCTGACATCACCGAATTCTGCCTTGCTTAGTATATTCCTTGTTCTCCCTGTCGGCCCATTCACAATAACACCGCTGCCTGGCTTACTGCCGAGAAGTTTCTCATTGTCAGGACGCATAAACGTATCGCTGACAATTTCCCATTGCCCCGTATTATCCCGCCAGGCGGAAAAATCATCACCTGCTAAATAAGTTCTTGGCAATCTGCCGCTGGCGAGACCCTTCACCACAGAAGGCAAACAGAGAATCCCCACAAACAACAAAATCGCCCAGATCTCTTTGCGTCGAACTTTCATAATGCCTTCCTTTTCCAATAATCATTTATCATTTATCATTTATCATTTTACAAGCGCCACGGGCTGCGCATCGACCGTGACAGCATTCTATTCGCCTGCTCATCATTGGTGAATTGTTCTTTCTCCGGGTCCCATCTCAGTTTTCGCCCCAACAGCATAGAAATATTGCCGATGTGGGCGATTGTAAAACATCGTTGACCTATTTCCGGCGGAAAATAGCACTCCTTACGCGATTTCACGCAATCAAGGAAATTACGCTGCTCACCGGCACGGCAAGTATAGAGATGCGTTTCGTTGGGACCAATGACCGAATCCAGGATGGATTTAGGATTCGCCTGCAATGGCGCCCTCCAGCCGCGGTTGCCGACCCATCCCTCGGTCCCCTCGAATCTAAGGCTGGGCGTGCCGGACGTAACTATCAGCTTAACGCCGTTGTCATATTTGTACTCGATTCTATACTCTTTCGCCGTATCGTAAAGTCCTTCTTTGCAGAACTCACCCTTTCCCTCGACTTCCACCGGGCCTGTATGTTCGGTGTTATTTCCCCATTGTGCACCGTCGAGCAGATGGGCCCCCCAGTCCGTCAACTGTCCGCCCGAGTAATCGAGTATCCAGCGAAAGTTCCAATGTATGCGGTCCTTTGTATACGGCGCCCAGGGCGCCGGCCCTAACCACATCTCATAATCGAAACCCGGCGGCACCGGCATTGGCTTCGGATTGCCCGGGTTGTGTGGCCCGCTCGGCAGCTCCACCCGAATCGTATGGACCTTCCCTATCCGTCCGTTGCAGACCAGCTCACACATACGGTGATACTCGTATACTGCCCGGTCTTCCGTGGACCATTGAAAAACACGGCCGTAACGTTTCATCGTTTCGCAGAGAACGCGGCCTTCCTGGACAGTCAATGTCGGCTTTTCGCACTCTACATCTTTGCCCGCTTTAGCCGCAGCTATCGAAATTAGAGCATGCCAGTGGTCAGGCGTCGAAATCATCACCGCGTCAATATCATCCCGTGCGATAACGTCACGAAAATCCTTGTACGTGGCACAGTCGTTGTTGCCATACTTTTGGTTTACTATATCACGGGCTTGGTTGCGATGATTGGTATCGACATCACAAACGGCAACAGCTTGAGCGTCTGAATTGCCCAGAAAGTTCTTTAAGTTGACTCCCGTACCGTGACTGCCGACGCCGATAAATCCTAATGTAATCCGATTGCTTGCAGCGACGTTGCCGCCTTTACCCAAAGCCGATGAGGCAACAACATACGGAAAACCCACTGCGGCTGCAGATACACCGGTTGCTTTTCGCAAAAACCGACGTCGGTTAATTCCTCTTTTCTTCATAGCAAAAACTACCTAACTCGTATCATGTAATTCACAGCAACAGTTCTTCTTGT
>JAUVYZ010000006.1 GCA_030602845.1 Phycisphaerae bacterium
GTCGTGATCATCAAAAAAGGTGAATCGGATTCGATGATGTGCAATGCCGACGGGGAAAGTTTTATTCTGCCGGCCTTTCCAGCCGCTGAAGTTAAAGACCCGACAGGCGCCGGTGACAGCTTTGCTGGGGGCCTGATGGGCTATCTGGCACAAGCAGGCAAGACCGATTTTGAATCGCTAAAGACGGCAATTGCCTACGGCACAGTGACTGCCTCGTTTACGATTGCCGATTTTTCACTGCAGGGATTGACCTCGATAGACAAAACCGATATAGACGGCAGATTTGAAACCTTGCGAAAGCTAACACATTTTTAGTAGGCTAATGAGCTAATGCGAGTGTTTATAGCGATAGATATTGATGAGAAAATCAGGAAGGCCTTAGGCGATTTGCAGCAGAAGCTCCAGAGCAAAGTTGATATTAAAAAAGGCGACGTCAAATGGGTGAATCCGGAGAATATACACCTGACGCTGAAGTTCCTGGGCGAAATTAAAGACGAAAAAGTCGTTGAGGTCTGCAATATAGTCAAAGAGGTTGCCGGCGGACACAAGAGATTCGAGCTGGATATACAAACCGTCGGCTGTTTCGGCGGCAGAAGTGCCAGAGTTTTATGGGTTGGCGCAGGCGAAGGAAAAGACAATCTATTGGGGTTGCAGAAGGACCTTGAGCAGCAGTTGGCTCTGACGGGCTGGCCTGAGGAAAAGAGAAAGTTTTCCGGCCATCTGACGCTTTGCAGAGTAAGGAACCCCAGGGCAGGTGTCAAGCTGGCGGCAGTGAGTGAAGATTACAGGGATTTTAAGCTCGGGATTATATCGGCCGATTCGGTCTCGGTTTATCAGAGTCAGTTGACGCCGAAAGGCCCCATTTATACTCTGTTAGGAAATTACAAAATGTGTGAAGCGTGAAATGTGAAGTGAAGCACGAGATACTAAATAGGAGATTGTGAAAATGGCAAAGACAAAAACGTCCCAAACAAGTAAGAGCAAGATAGAGCGTTTGAGGCCACAAACAACCGGTAAAGAGAACGCTCTGCAGCGTGTGATTGCGCAGATTGAAAAGCAATATGGCCAGGGTGCTATTATGCAGATGGACGAGCACAGGTACACCAGAATTGAGGGCATACCCACCGGCTCATTATCGCTGGACATCGCCCTCGGTGGTGCGGGCATCCCGCGCGGCAGAGTTACCGAAGTGTTCGGGCCGGAAGCGTCCGGCAAAACCACCCTGGCGCTTCACATCATTGCAAACGCCCAGCGTGCGGGCGGCGTGGTCGCATTTATCGATGCCGAACACGTCCTGGACCCAACCTGGGCGAGAAAGTTGGGCGTCGACGTCAGCAGCCTGCTGATTAGCCAGCCCGACACAGGCGAACAGGCGCTTGAAATCACCGAGATGTTAATCAGGTCTAATTCTGTCGATGCCATAGTGGTTGATTCCGTCGCTGCACTGACGCCAAAAGCAGAAATTGAAGGCCAGATGGGTGACACCCACATGGCATTGCAGGCAAGATTAATGAGCCAGGCGATGAGAAAGCTTACCGCCGTCATCAACAAGAGCAAGACTGCTCTTGTCTTCATAAATCAAATCCGTATGAAAATCGGCGTGATGTTCGGCAACCCCGAAACGACCCCCGGCGGAAGGGCACTGAAATTTTACACCACAGTCCGAATCGATTTAAGACGGCTGGCAACCATAAAGGAAGGTGGCATCGCCATTGATAACAGGGTCAGGGCAAGGGTGGTAAAGAACAAAATCGCACCGCCTTTCCGTGAATCGGAATTCGATCTTATGTTCGACAGTGGAATCAGCTATGAAGGTGATTTGCTCGATTTGGGCATTGGTTGCGAAGTAGTCGAAAAAAGTGGTGCCTGGCTGAACTACGGCGATATCCGGCTTGGCCAGGGCAGAGAAAACGCCAAAAAATATCTTGCTGAAAACAAGGACCTGTGCGAGGAACTAAAAAATAAAGTCCTCGCGGCCAAAGGCCTGGTGTAGGTAAAGAGCAAAAGGTAAAAAGTAAAATGTAAAATATAAATGTCATTGCGAGCCCGAACAAAGTGAGGGCGTGGCAATCTCTGACTTGCGAATAATTGAGATTGCTTCGGTCGCTTCGCTCCCTCGCAATGACACTTTGTATCATTTTTGAATTTTGATTTGTAATTTTGACATTTGATTTTTGATATTTGATTTTAATATGTTGAGTGCAAAGCAAATCAGAAGCGGCTTTATAGATTTTTTCAGGAATAAAGGCCACGAGTTTGTCCCCAGCTCGCCCATAGTGCCCATCGGCGACGAGACCTTACTTTTTGCCAATGCGGGAATGAATCAGTTCAAGGATATCTTTGTGGGACTGACGCCGCCGGAATACCGCCGGGTGGTCAACAGTCAGAAGTGCCTCCGGGTAAGCGGCAAACACAACGACCTTGAAGAAGTGGGCAAAGACACGTATCACCACACCTTTTTTGAGATGCTGGGCAATTGGTCGTTCGATGATTATTTCAAGGCGGAAACAATCGAATGGGCCTGGGAGCTTCTTACCGAGGTTTGGGGCATCGAGCCGGACCGCTTGTGGGCAACGGTTTTCGCAGGCGACCAGGCCGATGGCCTGCCGGAAGATGACGAAGCAGCCACGCTGTGGACGAAGGTAACCCCAATATCCGCTGATAAGGTTCTGGCTTTCGGCAGAAAAGATAATTTCTGGGAGATGGGCGATATTGGTCCCTGCGGGCCTTGCAGCGAAATACACATCGACCTCGGCCCGGAGATGTGTGATATGAAGGAGACAAAAGGCCATAAGTGCGCCGTCAACAGCGGCTGCAGCCGGTTTATCGAACTGTGGAATCTTGTCTTTATACAATATAACCGCGCCGAGGACGGCCGGCTTGTTGACTTAGGCGCCAAATACGTCGATACCGGTGCCGGCCTGGAAAGAATCGCTGCGGTACTGCAGAAAAAAAAGAGCAATTACGATACCGATTTATTCACGCCGATAACCGATTGTTTAAGTGACATAACCGGGCACAAATACACGTCCGAGCTGAATAACAGAATCGATAATGCCTTCAGGGTTATATCCGACCATATTCGCTCGCTCACTTTTGCGATGACCGATGGCGCAACGCCCTCTAATGAAGGCAGGGGCTATGTAATTCGCCGGCTGCTTCGCCGGGCGTCGAGGTTTGGCAGGGAGCTGGGAATGCACGAGCCGTTTATGGATAAACTTGTGCCGATAGTTGTTGATTGTTTGGGCGATGCGTTTGGCGAGATAAAGGAAAGGGCCGACTATGTCTCAATGGTAATCGAATCGGAAGAGGCAAGCTTTGGCAGAACACTCGATAGAGGTATTGAAATCTTCGATACCGCTGCCAGGCGGGCGGAAACCGGCGAAAAAACCATCAGCGGCGAAGATGCCTTCCAGCTTTACGATACCTATGGCTTTCCGTTTGATTTGACCGAGCTTATGGCTGAGGAACGTAACCTCAAAGTCGACACAGCTAAATTTAACGAGTTGATGGAAGCCCAACGTCAGCGGGCAAGGGCAGCCCAAAAATCCTCTACAATGGTAGTCAACCCCGGTGTAATGCTTCCGGTAACCGACGACTCTGCAAAATATCAGACAGACAGTTGCGCAACGCAGGTTTCCGGGCTTATAGACTCTGGCAATCTTGTGGACATAGGCACGGCAGATACTCACGGCCAAACCATCGGACTAATCCTTGAAAAAACCTGTTTTTATGCTGAGGCAGGTGGCCAGGTCGGAGATTGCGGAGTGATAGAATCGTCCCGGGGTCGGTTCGTTGTTGAAATAACGGAAAAAATTGCCGATTGTGTAATACATTGGGGCAAAATCGCCACAGGTGTGTTTAGCACTGGTGACGGGGTGACCGCTGCCGTAGATAAAAACAGAAACTCCATCAGGAAAAACCATACCGCCACTCACCTGCTCCAGTGGGCGCTGCAGGAGGTGCTCGGCAAATCGGTGGCACAGCAGGGCAGTCTCGTCGGGCCGGACTATTTGAGATTTGACTTTACCTATCCGAAGGCGCCGAGCGCCGGGCAGCTAAAAAAAGTTGAGCATAAAGTGCGGGAAAAAATTATTGCCGACCTGCCGGTAACCTGTGTGGTAATGCCAAAAGACCAGGCCCAAAAACTCGGTGCAATGGCACTCTTTGGTGAAAAGTACGGGAACGAGGTTCGGGTAGTGGCTATTGGCGCCGAGGACAAGGACCGGCTCGGTGAGGCTTTTAGCCGGGAGTTTTGCGGCGGCACTCACGTCGATAGAATCGGCTCTATCGGCGGCTTTAAGATAATCAAAGAGGAAAGCATCTCAGCCGGCGTCCGCAGGATTACCGCACTGACCGGTTCCGGGCTGGCCGGCTTTCTCGAACAGCGAAGCGAGATTATTGATGAGCTTTCGGAGATGCTAAAGGTTCCCGCCGAAAAGCTGGCCGACAGGGTTGAGCAGCTAATAAAGGACAATAAAAAGCTGGCCAAGGAGCTCAAGTCAGCCGCTCGACAGGCCGGCAGTGACATTATGACCGAAGCAAAACAGCTTCTGGAAAAATGCGAGAAAATTGGCCAAACATCTGTAATCATTGGCCGATTGTCGGCGACTTCGGTCGAACAGGCCCGGGAGACCATCGATATGCTCAAGAAAAAAGCAAAATCTGCTGCTGTCGTCCTGGGCTTTGCTGATAACGACAAGGTGATATTGCTGGCAGGTATGACCAATGATTTAGTCAAGAGGGGGTTGAAGGCAGGCGTGCTGGTTAAGGCGATTGCGCCGATAGTCGACGGCGGCGGCGGCGGAAGACCGCAAATGGCAGAGGCCGGCGGAAAAAAACCGGAAAAAATCGACGATGCCCTCGCAAAAGCCGCAGAACTGATAAAAGAAAAACTGGCAAATCGATAATCACTTGTCCCGACTTCAAAGTATTGAAAGGTGGACGATGTGAAGGTAATTGAAGAACCTCAGTTAGCGGTTAAGCGCAAGCTGCCGTGGCTCATCGACATATTGCTCTATCCAACGAGCGTATCGGGTATAATTCACCTGGTAATCTTTCTGCTTGCGCCGCTGCTAATTAAGAAACTCGTCTTTATTTATTTCGGCATAGTATCCCTGGTGCTTTACACACTGTTTGTTGGCTACGTTTTTTACTACATTGGGCATTGTGTTTTTCATAGTTCCAAAGGCGGCTGGCGAGCGCCGGATATTTCAATTTATAATGCGCCTGATAGAGGCGACCTTATTTCCCAATTGTTTCTTATGCTCGGCGGTGTCGCTGTTTGCTTTTGTCCGGCAGCTATATATTATGTCATTGCCGAACGAACCGATTTATTATTTTGGCTGTTGTCGGCATACGGGTTCTTCTTTCTTCCGATGGTGTTGTTGACGGTGGTTATGTTTGATTCGGTCGATGCACTGAATCCAATAGTAATCATTCGCTCGATATTCAGAACATTTTTCCCGTACTGCGGACTGATTTTAATCTTTTGTGTCCTTGGCGGACTGGTTGCCCCCATCATATCTAATATGCCAAAACCCTACGCTTTGCAGCAGACCCCATTTTTTATTTGCATAGTTTTGGATTATCTCTTAGGCACGGCCTTTATTTATCAAAAAATAGCATTTATTTATCTGGCAATGGTCGCGGCTCATCTATTGGGCAGGTTCTACTGGTGGTATAAGGACAAACTTGACTGGGGAATTTAGCCTGTTACTACGGCTCAATCCTGCTGGGTTCCCGCTTTGCGGGGTTCCTGTCGGATTTTTATGCTTTTTGCGTGGGCGTCAAGGCCCTCGGCCTCAGCTAACCGAATAATATCTTCAGCACTTTCAGCCAATTTATCTTTATCGTATTCGATAATACTTATGGATTTGACAAAGTCGTTGCTGGTAAGTGCGCTCGAGAACCTTGCTCCTCTGCCTGTTGGTAAAGTATGACTTGGCCCGGCCCAGTAATCACCAACTGCGACAGGTGAGTATTCGCCAATAAATATTGCACCGGCATTTTCGATTTTATCTGCAATTTTTCTGCTCTCATCGCTGCATTGAATCTGCAAGTGTTCCGGCGCTAAGTCATTTGCAAGATTAATCGCCTCGGTCAGGCTGTTTAAAGCTACAATGGCACCGAATCCAAGTAAGGATTGTTTCGCATCTTCAGCTCTTGATAGTTTTCCCGCTTGATTTTTCAATTCTTCGAGGATCTTTTTGGCAATTGTTTCTGAATCAGTCACAGCGATTGCACTACTGTCTGAAGCATGCTCCGCCTGACTTAGCATCTCCGCTGCAACCCAGGAGGGATTTGTTTTTTCGTTTGCTATTATCAGAACTTCGCTTGGCCCCATTATCGAGTCAATTGCAACATAATCTTGGGAGACCATCTTTTTGGCAGTCTGCACCCATCTATTGCCCGGGCCGACAATCTTATCGACCTGGGGGATAGTTCCTTTGTTGGAAGCCATAGCCGCCACTGCCTGCGCTCCACCTATGCGATAGACTTCATCTATTTCCAATTCGTAACAGACAGCTAAAGTAACCGGATGAATACTGCCGTTCCATCTTGGGGGAGAAACAATAACAATTGTTTTCACACCTGCAACCTGTGCAGGTACCGCTGTCATTATTACTGTCGATGGCAGAGGGGCTGAAGCGCCCGGCACACAAATGCCAATGCGTTTTATAGGGGTGTATTTTATTCCGGGATGTTTTTTGTTGCCGATGAATATTTCGGTTTGATATTTTCTGACATTCTCGATCGCCTGACAGATTGATTCTAAGAGTTCTATGTCAATCTCATCGTGAGCCTTTTTCAAATCTTCTTTACTTACTCGAAACTCCTCAGGCTTTAGCTCAACTCCGTCATAATCTTTTGTAAAACCTGCCACTGCATCATCATTATTTGCATATTTTCTTTTCTCCTTGGGCCCTTCTTCCGCAACTTCTCGCAAAATATTGCGTACATCGTCAGTTTCGCTGTCATGACCAGAAAACCTGCCGGCCGGTGTTTTTTTCTCGCGTAATTTTTCCAATTTTTGGTTATAGTCATCGTGAGATGGCAAAATCAGAATTTTGTCAAGTTTGTCATTCACAATTTTCCCTTATCTTTTTATTTTCTCTGTGTCCTTTGTGGCTAATTCTTTTTTTTATTTGCCGAAGTTGCCGTGACTGTAAACCCTTGTTGTCCGCTCTAACAGCAGATAGTGGTTGCCTTTATATTTTGTTAGAATCCCTGCTATTTTGAATCGCAAGGTATCCGGCTCGGTAGATTGCTCTTGCTCGGCCGACTCCAGGGCCTGGCAGGGCAGCAGCCGAAGTATAATCTGCTGGACGTTCCGGCCGAGAGCATCAAAGACAAATTCGTATTGCGTTCTTCCTTTCTCCTCTTGTCTTTTTCCTTTCACGCGATACGCATCACGCATCACACACAACGAGATAAAGCCGGTCCTGTCAGCTAAGATAGAATCCTGCTTCAATTCCAATCCCTTTTTCAACTGCTCCGGGCGGAGGATTTTCCTTGTTTTGAGCTTCTCTAATATCTCTTTCGGTATGGTTAACGCATCGTTCGGGTCATTGAGAGCTGGCCCGGTCTTTTCCCGCGGTTCTTGTGATGTTGACGGCGGGGGCCTCTTTGTTTCGCTGATGGGCAAAAAATAGATGGGGAATATAAAATTCCTGCCCTTGTATTTGGTTACTCTGCCCCAGAGTTTGTAGCTTGCCCCGGAATGCTTTTCCACATCAGCGGTCATCTTTTCCAGTGTCGACGACGGCAGCAGTTCCAGGCTTGTCCCGGCTTTGACAACGGCTTTATCATCGCTTATGTCTGAGTCAAATTCAAAGAACCATCTTTTGGGAAGCCCAAAGCCGATATATTGGCTTTGGGGACCCTCGTTGCTGTCCTGGAACCGTATGTCATTGCTGTCGGTACTGGTCAATTTGCCGTCAACGCCGGTCAGGACAAAGCCGTCCCGCAGCGGAGTTTTGCGGGCCGTTACTGTCCCGTTAGAAGTCCGCACCGGGGCCACCGTACGCCTCGAGCGGACCTTTGGCGACTTACTTCTAACCGGACCTGCGCCAAATCCCGATGCTATCGGGACAGTGCTTATAAAAAACGCTAAAATCGAAATTGCAAGTCCCTTGCCCATATCAATAATCAATATCGAGTATCCGCTTGTGGCCGAATCAATTCTACAACCTCACCTGGCCCGTCCGCCTGCTTTACGTATCGGCTGCTGTCGGGGTCGTCGGCTGCAATCAAATCGACCAGCGGCTTCCAAAATCCGCCTACAAGTATAATCGGTTTATCTGCTTCGAGAAATCCTTTGTTTTTCAATTCCCAGACCTTTGCCAGTTCCAGCAGCGTTCCCGTTCCGCCGGGCAGCACCACATATCCCTGCCCCAGTTTTATCAACGTATCAAGTCGTTCGTCGAGTGAATCGGCAGCGATTTCGCGACTGATATATTCGTTGGGTTTTCCTTTGAAAGCTGAGCAGGTAACGCCGATAATTTCACCGCCGGCCTCGGCTGCTCCTTTGGCGGCAGCCAACATTGTCCCACCATATCCGCCGTTGGCGATGGTGAAGCCGGCCTGAGCCAGCAGTTTGCCCATTTCGTAAGCCAGCGTATAAGTCGAATCGCCGGGTTCTGCTTTGCCTGTCCCGAAAATAGTTATCATTTTTTCATTCATTACTTTCGTCAGGGGCTCAAATTATTGACAAAATTTCCAAGCTCAGGGATACCAGGAGAGATCCGCGTTTTTAATGAGCGATACAGGGCTCGAACCTGTGACCTGCTGATTAAGAGTCAGTTCAGCCCTTTCGTTTTTGACGCATAACGCCGTTTTTTGCGCTGCATCGGGATTTTGTCTGTTCGTTATCGTTCGATTTTGCTGTTGTTGTTCACCCAAAAAGCAAGATTTCGACAAGCTGGCCCCGCTGTCGTCCGTGCCGGTCTTGACCGCTTTTTGTTTTTTGCTGCTCGGTGCACCGTAGTCCGGCAGGACATCCAGAGCCGCCCGCTCGTCTGTCAAGCGAACGTGAGTATATCTGTCGGTCATCTCCGAGCTTTGGTGACGTGCCAACGCCTGTGCTGTCCTGCTCGATACGCTGCGCAAGCTGGTCACGAACGTATGCCGGAAAGCGTGAAAGTCGAACACTTTGCCGTTGTCGTCAAGGTATGGTATCTCGGCATCGGCAAGGTCAAGTTTTAACAGCACCGCCGTCTTGTCGGTCAGTCGTTTGTATGTTCCGCCGAACGCTTTGACGCCGGGCATTTTATTGCCGAAAAACTCTTTTAACATCGCCGCCAACTCCGGCCTAATCGCCTGAACGTCCTCTCGTCTGTGCTTTGAGTAACCGGCCTTAACGGTCACGGTCAAATTGTCAAAGTCAAAGCAGCCCGTTGTCAAAGTCCTAATCTCTTTTGCCCGCAAACCCGTCTCGGCAGCGAACCGATACAGCAAGCTCCGCTCGTGGCCGGTCATCCCTTTACGCACCGGCCCCGCCGCCGTGCGCTCGAGCAACCTGCGTATTTCGTCCGGCGTAGCCGCCCGCCGTTCGTGCCGCCGGTCCGTGCCTTCGTTTTCTAATCCTTCGATAAAATCTATCGGGGACGTTGTTCGCAACTGCCTTGCCTGCCAGCGACAAAAATGCTTCGCCGCTTTCAGATAACAATTGTAAGTCCGTTTGCTTATGCCCTTGCCGCCGTCCCTCAATTCGTCCAGACGGGCTTTCAAACTGTCGGCCTGTATGTCGCTCCAATGCTTAAAGCCACAGCCAGCGAACAAGTGCGTTATGCTCGATACCGTCCCCTTGATATGCCGGGGGTCACGTTCCTTTGCCGACAGGTATTTTTCAAACGCCCCAACTAATTCGTCCAGCGTTTTGCCCGCCACTGTCCGCTCGGCGTCCAGCAGCCCAAAGCTGATAAGCTCGTCCCGTATCCTGTGCGGTATGTTCTCGAAAAACTTTTGCAATTCAGCATCGAGCGAAAAGCCGGTCGCTTTGCAATTCAAAAGCTGCTCGATTCTATCGGCAAGCCGCTGCGTCACCTGCTCGCCGGTGAACGCTTTTAGCTGTCTGCGAATCTGCCGTCCGTCCTCAAATTCGATATGCCAGTGCTCGGTCTCGCAGAGAATCTTGTCCCCGGCTTTCGTTAGCCGTGCCTCGGCTGCGTGTCCCTTCGTGTCTCTGAATTTCGCAAACTGCTTACCCTTGCGGGTAAAAACTTTTGCCCCTTCGGGCAGTGGTTTTGTGTAACTCGGTTTGTAAATTCTCATAATTCACCTACCTTTCAAAAAAGAAAACCCCGCCGCAGTGAGACCCGATACAAAGACCGGCTGCTTTGGGGTTTTCTGTTTTGGCTTGTTCGTATCGGGTCTCATAATCGGCATTTTACCTTATCGCTCCGGCAAGGTCAACAAAAAAAGTGAATTGGACATTTAGTTTTCAGGACGAAGTCAAGTGCTAAAAATCGGTTGCGAAAGCAAGCACAGAGCAAGTTTTCAGACCAAAACGCAGTTTTAGTATCTTAACGGGGTTAAGCAGCAGACTACAAATCAGGTGTTCAGGTTTTGTTCAGCTCGAGGTCCCGCAAAAGAAGCTCGGTCAAGCAGTACAGCATCGCTCTTTTTGCAATGTCCTCGAAATCAATTGTTGACTTGAAAACTCGATAAGCCGTTATGGTCGATTCGTAATCCTGTGCAAGCATCCCCAATTCAGCTTTGAAGTCGCCAAGCTCCAACAGCCGAACGTGATTTTCTTCTTTAAGCTGCTCAATTTCGCTCTCTATCTGTTTTTTTTCAGCGTCCTTCATTTTTCACCGTAAGCGTTGGGCGGCTGTCTGACCAACCGCCCAAACTTTCGCCTTCAAGAAGTCCTACACTATGAACAAAAAAGAATTAAGCCGGGGGGACAGGCGGAGAAACCTGTCCCCCAAAGACACAGAACAAAAAATATTATGGCAATTTTACCAGTGCACCGTGCCCTGAAAAATTGACTTTGCCACGCACAAGACCGGCAGCATCGTGTCCCCAGCATATTGACGAACAGACGGCGGGTCAACGCACACCGTAGCATAGCCAAACATTCCCCAAGTCTCGACCATACTTTTTAGAGCTTCAATGCCGTCTGAAAAAGCTCGGACGTCCGAGGGACACGGAAACGAACCTTCAATGAGTCCCCACCACCCTTTGTCTGCCGGGTCAGGCAAAAAGACGACATCGTTATCGCCGCAGAAAAAGTGTGTCACGCCCTCGTTGTCCTCAAAATTTGCAGCGTAATATGGCCGCCATTCAAGGTCAAGAAAGTCCATTGGAATACCCCCGCTGGCGACCATTTTTGCGCTGACAGGTGACATCCGCAAAAACTCTTTCATAATTGTATTCTTGGCGATATACCCCGGCACGTTTTTGCCGTAGAGAGCCAGCCGGATTTTATAGCCGGTTTTGGTCAAGGCCGCCTTTTGCAAATCGGCGATTTGCGTGGCTATATCTGTCGCAGCATTTGACCAAACCGCCGAGAGGATGTCACCGTCTCCGAGCACGTCAAGCTGGTTCTTGTTGCCAGCGGGCACACTGTAATCAACATCAATTATAGCTTTCGCCGAATCCATCACAAGGTTGCCCTCGTTGTCAATATAAATATGTCCCGTGCTCAACATCGAGTATAGAGCAGCCCTTCTCAAATTGACGTAAGTCTGCGTAAATTCGGCTATTTTATGTCCGAAAAGTTCAATGCCAAGTTTCTGCCTGCCCTCGTCCTCGGACAAAAGATTTTGCAAAGTGACAACCTCGTGATTGAAATGCTCGAAGCTGTGAATCAGCTTGACGGGGATTTTGCTGATGCCCTTAAACTTTGCCGCCTTGGACGCCGCCCCGAACATCACTTGCTGGGCCACCCGCCTTGTGTTTTCGATTTTGAAATAGTAGCCGCTGTCGCCGATAGTTTTGTCGGTTGGCCGCAGCATTTCGTCAATGATACCAGAGGGGACGGTAGCTATTGACGACTTAATCACCCTCATAATGTTTTCGATATGTAAAACTTCGCCAATCTCTTTAGCCATTAAAAATCCTTTCAAAAAAGTTAAGTTTTATCCTGTTCTACTTTACCACCAATTGTGCTAAGCATTATATTCCCGGCCTCCCGGTCGGGACCACGATGGGCGGCAGTTTTTTCGGCGGCGGCTTTGTGCTTAAAAAACTGGCCCGTAAGCATCTCCGCTACCCGCTTGACAAGAGTATCCGCAGCAAGATACACAAAATTTACACCTTCGGCTTTCGCAACCAGTTCTTGCACCGCTTTCATAAATTCGTGTTTCGTCATTTTCAGCGTTCCTTCACTTTTGGGAATCGCAACTGTGCCGGGTATATAACCCGCCAGCCAAGAACGACATTGCCCTCCCCTGTCACCTTCTCCAACCGATAACCTTTTTTGCCCGCCTGTGCTCGATGCCACGCCACGAATAGCTCAAACAAAGTGGTCTTGACCAAACCAAGCTGCTCGGCGATAACCGGAAACTCGTCATCGTTCGCCATATATGAACGGAGTCCACCATCCAACAGCAGCGGTATCGGGGGCAATGTCCCCAACGCCACCGACATATCAAAAAACTCCGTCTCCGGCAATGCACAGCGAATCACATCACTAACCGTCATCCCCAAAACATCGGCCAGCTTTCGCACCACTTCGGCAAGGTCAACAGGCAATCTCACACCTATTCGCTCTGGTAAATTCACTTTTTTTCCCATCGTCATTGTCTCCTATATTTGTTCACCATATTGCGATTATACGTCCAACAAAATAACAGGTCAATGAAAAAATAAAAAAAATTTCACAGCCGCTTTTTAGCCCATTTTGGCCGGTCAGCGGATTGTAAGTCTGCTGATTCTCGCTGTCAGTGCCACTTAAACGTCCTTTTCAGTAAATACTTGCTCTGTGCTTGTTTTGTCTCGGTTCCGTAGGCAGCTGGACATCGCCGCAAATTTTTCCGCTCCCTGTTCAAATTTTGTTCCCGACAAATTCCATCGCATTTTCCGCCGGTCGAAGCGCAGTAAATCATTTTTCAATCTACTCCCAAAAATGGCTCGTGGCCCAAATCCAGCAATGTCCCCAGCGATTGACGTGGTGTCCCCGGTGGCGGTGACGCCGGTGGTGATGTCCCCGGTGACGCCGGTGGTGGTTGTTCGGATTCTGCCGGTGGTTGTAAACTCCATCGCACCGCCTTTGGTGCATCGCTGGACGGTTCGGATTCGGCAGGCACGGGCCGGCCCGTGCATCGGTCGAACGCGGCACGAATAGCCGGCACGTTTCCGCCTTCTCCACGCTCGATAAGGTTGTTCATAAGTTGTGTTGCTTTGGCCGGAGTCATCGCCGACCGCATTGCTTCGCTAATCTCGGTAGCCCGCCGAGCGTTCGGATTCGTATGTCCCTTCGCAACAAGGTTGCCAGCGGCAAATCGACCTTTGTTGTCCCTGTCTTTTTCTGCATTTTTCACAATTAGTCCATAATTTCGCCGTTTGCCCGTATGCTTACGGCTTGACCGTTCCTTGCGGCCCTGTCTCCGCTGTCCTGCCTGTGGCTTGCCTGTGCGTTGGCCCGTTGACTCGACCGATTATCGCCGGTAAAATGCTCGGCGATTGTAGGGGCTGTCAGGGGGCTTGCCGGTGATTTTTCTGATTTTGTGCTTTTCGCCGATTCCAGAAGGCACGAGGATTCGCTGTGCTGTGTTTTCGCAGGCCGGTGCGTCCTATGATGTCCCTGCGCAGACTTATCAAAAAAATCTGCCATCGCAGCAAGGACGCCGTCTCTATGTTCGCTTTTCATTTTTTGTTTTCCCCATAGCGAAGCCGGTCCGTTTTTTTACCAAGTGCACGAACAGCTTTTTCGGTTTTACACCATCGGCCAATGCCTCTTTTATCCAGTCCTCGGCTTGCCGGAAAATGTCGATGTCAAACTTGCCGGTCTCACAGCCACGGACCAGCCAGTCAAAAATATGCCGAAAAGTCGTGCGCTCCCGGCCCGTCACTGGTCGCAGCAACCGGACAATGGTCTCTGCAAGATTTTTTTTCGCTTCGGCGATGTCCCTGTCCTCGGCCAACACCAAACCAACAGATTTTTCCTCAAAAGAAGTTTTTCCAACACGCCGTTGTTGGCTTTTATCTGGGCTTTTATCTGGGCTTTGATTTGGTATTGGTTCCGCATTTTTGCCAAATCCATTTGGCGATTTTGCACCATCCATTTGGCGATTTTGCAAAATGGCCTCACGGCTCAAAAACCACAACTTCTCGTCTGCGAAGGCGTACCAACTCGTCCTGTCATAGCCCGAAGCATTGTAATTGCCTTTCACCAGCACTCCCGCCGTCACAAGCCCATTCAGCGTGCGGCTGATATGGTCAGCCGACCAGAAGGGCCAGATTTCGGCAAAGGCCCTGACAGAACCATACGTCCAAGTGCGTCCCTCGTGAAAGTGTTTGCCGTTAGCCCGATTCGTAAAAATCCAAAACTGCAAATGCCGGAGAATAACCGCTTCGTCCACGCCGTACTTCTCGGCAACATCGACATCGAATTGGTAGCTCTTAATCCCCTTGCTCACCTTGTCCCCCCCTGCATCGCAAGCCACTTATCCCGGCAGGGACATCCACCGGCCACCCAGCTTTTTAAGTCAGCCACCCGCCAAACTCTGCGCTTACCAAACTCAATAGCCATCGGGCCGAGCCGTCCCGTGCTGGCCATCTCGTAAAATTTCGTTCGGCCAACGCCGAGCAGCTTCGCAGCTTCGCTGGCAGATACAAGCAATGGCTCAATCGTTTCCGTCATTTTCTATCCATAAAATAAAAAAACCGCCGCAAGGGTATCAGTCCCGTCACAAACTTTGTACCCTCGCAAGCGGTTGCGAAATTTATTTTATCACGGTGTTCAACAAATACTATCCACTTGTCGAACAGGAATCAAGAGAAAAATAAAATTTTTTTCAGCCCGGAGCGGCGGACGATATAGAAGTCCCGCCGCTCCCGAACATACCCAACTCTATTTTACCAGCTTGACAATTGCCTGCTTTAGTTCGCCCGAAAGCTCCGGCCAAGCCCTGACAACGACCTGTAAATCGGGGTCAGAAAACAAGCCAGACGCAAGCTCGGAGTTTTGGGCTTTGCTGTCTGGTTTGTCTGTTTCCGTAAGTGCTTTGTTTTCAGGGGTTTGCGTAATGAGCGATACAGGGCTCGAACCTGTGATCTGCTGATTAAGAGTCAGCTGCTCTACCAACTGAGCTAATCGCCCCAACTACCGGCAAATTTCCGCTTACTTTACATCCAACAGGCCGGTCTTGCAAGAAAATTAGGCGTATCTCTCTTAATCCGGCCTTCCCGGTTCAGGAAATAATGCACTGGATGGTCCCTACCACGATTATTCGGGTTATAAGCCGTCAGGAAGTGGAAACTCAGATTTTTAATAGAATATTAGCCCTTTTGGCAAAAATGTGCGATAATGCATAAACACTTTTTGGAGGCTGTAAAATGAGAACAAGGATGGTGTATTTGATACTAATTGTACTGTGTTTTGCTATATGCGAAGTTGAAGCTGCCATAGTTTATATAGATTTTTTCGACGGCCAGGTCCATGAAATTAACAGTACTATCTCAAACAGTTTCGAAATTGTACGTGTTGATTATGGTTATGCCGGCGTTGGAACCACACTAAACATTGTTCCGGGTGGGAAAATCGGGCTGGACTGCTTAGCCTTCGAAAATAGTGAAGTGAATCTCTTGGGGGGAGAGATTGCCCGGAACCTGGTTGCCTTTGACAATAGCCGGATCACTGTTTCGGATGGAGAGATTGGAGAACTTCTAGGGGCTTCTGGCAATAGCCAAGTTACCATTTCTGGAGGCCACATTGGTATAGAAGTGGATGCCTATATGAATAGTCAGGTAACTTTTTCTGGAGGGGTCCTCGGCTACCAACTACGGGCTAATGGCCACAGCCACGTTATTATTTCAGGGGGCCAGGTTGGATATGAACTGTGGGCCACTCAAAATAGCATTATGACTATCTCCGGTACTGACTTCAGTATCGATAGCTTCAGCGTTGGTTACGGAGAGATTACTGCCACATCGGGTATTCTGACCGGCACGCTTGCTAGTGGAGAAATAATAAATAACAATTTCTATATCTATCAGGATGCAAGTATAGTTCTTGTCCCCGAACCAGCCACGGTTCTGCTGCTTGCGCTCGGTGGGCTGATGCTGCGGAAACGGAGGGGATAGACGAAGATGCCTTTTATTGACCCTGGGCCGCGAAAAGGTAAGGTTCCTGCTCGTGCTTCGCAGCGCTTCGCAGAGTAGTAGCGGACCGCTTCAAGCGTGAGCGTTCGCGTTTCCCTCGCAGATATTGTTGCTGTGTCTTTACGGGGCTGCTGTTTTTCAAGAGCTTTCTTACCAGAGGTTCGTAGGCATTTACTGCCTCCCAATAAGCGTTGCTCTCATAGTACTCCGGTTTCGGCTTTGCGTACCGCCGCATCTCAAGGTCGCGTCGCAACTGGAACAGGTCAATATTGCCGGGCCTGGGTACTCCGTTAATATACAACAGGTTGTCCCAGTTCCACAGAATGCGCATTCGCCTTAGCCATTCATCCGGTTTCTTTATATGTTCGTGCATCTTTCGAAAGTCTTTTTCCGAAGTATTGGTTTCAAACCACCACGGCGACAACGAAAAGTTATAGCCCATCGCAAAAATCTTATCCATCTCTTCCATCGAGTAGTGAGAAGTAAACGCCTTGTACTTGCGCTGCGCCACCCACGGCTTTTCATTCAAAACCTTTACGGGCGAATACTGCCAGGCGCCAGATTCAATTTGGCCGCCGTCGCAAACATCCAGAAGCTCGGTGCGCTCACAGCACTCTAAGATAATTATCGCATTTGGATTTATCCTTTGAATCCGTGCCCTCATCGTTCGGACCAGCTCTATCGCGCCTTTGTTAAAAGAGCTGGCGTGCCTAAGGTCGCTGTCCTTAAGGTCCCATTGACAGCCGTGCGAGTCCAGATGAAAACCATCTACTCCATAAAGGCGCACCAGTCTTTCCGCTACACCACATATATAATCTGTCCATCCGGAACCTTCGCCGGGCCACATAAGAAAGAATCGGCTCCTGCCATAATAGGTTTGAGGATTGCCTTTGGCATCTTTCATACACCAGTCCCTGCCGTGGGCCTGTCCCACTTTACTTGTCCTGGTGATAATAAACGGTTCCAGATACAGTATAATCTTGCCGCCCTGTTTATGAATTTTTGCGACTCCGTCCCTGAAAGCGTCCGGCCCACCGAGGTCGGTTCGTATTTCGTAGTCCCCTTTATTCCCGGCATAGTTCGGCTGCCAGTAACTTATCAGATAAACGCAGTTACAGCCCAACCTCCGGGCCTCCTGCAGAAGCACCGGCAGATTGCGGAATGTCCCCAGCTTTTTCCTGATATCATCGCTGGGAAACTTCATCAAAGGACCGCCCGCACCCGAAAGGTCGAAGGAGGCATATATGGCTCGGTTGTCACCCCACCACCCGGGAGAGACGACGGCTCTCGTATTTGCTGTTAATATGAACAGCGTTGTCAGAGCTGCCGGAACCAATCCGAATTTGTACATAAATGCAATCACTTCCAGCTTATTTCGGCTTTCCATCGCACGTAACCATTATATGTTTTAGTAGCTTCAGGAGGACTGCTCAAGCCTATGCGGACGCCGTTGCTTTGGCGGTTGACCCCGTTAGAAGTCCCGACCGCAGTTCCGGCACTTCCCCAATCCGACTTACTTCTAATGGGGTTGAGCACGCGGCCTCCCACAATCCTGCTCGGCAATCGACCGGTATTAAAGATAAGAGGATAAACTGTTTTCGGTAATCCTTCCACAACCAGGTGCCACGTGCTGTCTGCAAATTCTGTTCGGATGAGTCGAAGGTTGCGGCTTTGTTCGCCCAGTCGTATTGGCGTATCTTCGGGTATGAAATCAAAGCCCCCCTCATAATAGATTTGCAGCGTATGCCTGCCGCGACAATCCGGAACGTTAATCACAACAGTCGTCCCGGAATTGCCCACCAGTGTTTTTGCCTTAACGGGCTTTTCATCCAGTAATACCTTCTCGATTTTGCAGCCGGCCGGCAGCAGCGGCCGCAGCAGCATCGTAAGTTTATCGGCAGAACGCACGTTAAACGTCAACTCGTAGATATCCTTCCTGCGATTTATGATTATATCCAGATGACCCGACCCAAGCGGAATACGCCGGACACCAAGCCTTTCCCATGATGCAGGCAGGCGAGGCGAGAGTCTTACCTGTGAAGACGGCAGATCAATATCCAGCCCCAGCAGACCATCATAGAAACCATTTTGAACAGCCGTTTCGGAAAACATCTGGTGTGGTACGCCGTTCTTCAACCGCCTGCAGTATTGCCCGTCCAGAACTTCCGGCATCGGTCCTAATGCCTCCAGATTGCGCACGCGGAACATCGACATCAGGTTACGAAAGGCATCAATCTGGCGTCCATATCGGTAATCACCAATAATCACGCCTGCATTCCAGACCGGCCAAACCGACCCTGTCTGGTAGCCCTTAGGGTCGTATCTTTTGTCCGACGCCGACAGGCTCCTTACCCCCCAATCGGTTCGGAAATCCGAACAGGCCATCCGCTCTAAAACTTTCGGAATCCGGTCAGGCCTGAGGCTTTCCATCCAGATGCTGACTGAATGATGCGGCACCAGCGAGCGAAGCGGCTGCCCGGCTCGATTCAGTCCCCAGTAATATGTCGATGCTTCAGAATCCCATAATCTCTGCTCAATAGAAGCTGAAGCTCTTTCAGACATCTTCGCACAGCGCTCTGCAAGCTCTGCATCTCCCATCGCCTCAGCCAGATAAGCTGTCTCTCGCAGCGCGCAAACCCACATTCCTTCCATTTGCGTATCCTTACTCACCGCAAATGAACTTTCCGATGAACCCCAATCCTCTGCTGCGATTTGCATTAACCCGTCATTGGGGTCCACCGACTTTATGCACCAGTGAAGCATCTTGCGGATTTTGGGCCAGTGCTCTTTTATGAACGCCAAATCCCCCGTTGACCGATAGTAATGCCCGCACGCAGCCAGAAAGTAAAGCCCGCTGCTCGAATGAATATAAGCGTACCTGTACTTCTTGAAGTAGTCCGGATAATAAGGCAGACTCTGTATTATCTCGTGGACCATCTTGCCGTCCGCCCGCTGATATCGCAGCAGGAATGACAGCGCTTCACGAACGTGTCCGGTCAGCCCGGCGCGGAGATAAGCCCACGAAGTCAAAGTTGGTTCGTCAAAGAACCACGC
>JAUVYZ010000201.1 GCA_030602845.1 Phycisphaerae bacterium
GGGTTTGCATTGTAACAATCATTTAATACCGTTAGTGTGCCGATTTGCAGCAGTTCAGCGCGCATAGAAACGGCCCGCAGGCCCTTTACAGCATGTGCAAAATCATCGGTAGACAGGCCAAATTGGCTGCAAACAGCCCAGGCGGCGAGGGCATTTTCGACATTGCCCGCACCAGGCAATGGCAAGTAAACCTGCGTACTATCGATAGTAAAACTGCTGCCGAAGCTATTATAAGTGATGTTTCGGGCCTGGTAGTTGGAGCCATCTGATTTGCCGAAAGTTATAATTTGGTGATTGGTAACTGGTAATTGGTGATTTAACTGATTACCATTTAACCATTTAACCAAGTCAGCGTTGATTATCAAAATACCGCCGGTCTGCAATCCTTTTGATATGGATAACTTTTCCTGCATTATAGTCTGCAGGTCACCAAACCCCGCCAAATGGGCCGGATAGACATTGGTGACAACGGCGATATTGGGTTGAGTAATTCGAGTTAAGTAAGCTATCTCGCCGGGGTGGCTGCTGCCGAGCTCGGCGATAACGATATGGTCCTGCGGGTCAGCGGCGAGCAGCGTCAAAGGCAGGCCTATATTGTTATTGAAATTTTTCGGCGACTGAAACACACGGTAATGCCGGCTTAAGACGTGATAAGCGATTTGCCTTGCAGTTGTTTTGCCTACTGAGCCGGTTATTGCGACTACCTTAAAGTTCATCTTGCGACGGTATTCTGCGGCAAAATCGCCGAGGGCTTTTACGGTATCATCAACCTTGAGTATGGGTTTACCGGTAAATTTGGTGTCTTTGATTTTTTTGCCGACCACAGCACAAACTGCACCTCCGGCAAATGCATCAACTACGTAATCGTGGCCGTCGAAATTGTCGCCGGGGATTGCAAAGAAGCAATCGCCGATTTGCGTAGTTCGCGAGTCGGTACTTACACTGGTGAAACAGTGGCTCGTGACTCGTGACTCGTGGCTCGTATCTCGCTCGATATGGGCCCCTATCACTTTGGCCAGAGTTGCAATTGAAAATTCTTTCATCCTGGTTTTTTCAGGTACTCCTGGGCGACTTTTTTGTCGCTGAAATCGTGCTTTCGCTTTCCAATTATCTGATAGGTTTCGTGGCCTTTGCCCGCTATAAGGACGATATCGTCTCTGACAGCGGTTTTTATAGCCAACTCAATGGCCTTTTTCCTGTCCGGCTCAATTATTTTCGTATTGCGTATTGCGTATTGCGTATTGCGTATATTTTTTGCACGAACAATTATGGGGCCCTTTTCGAAACCCGTGACTATTTCGTTTATTATATCGGCAGGCCTTTCGGTTCTCGGATTGTCGCTGGTAACGATTACAAAATCAGCCAATTCTTCGGCGACCCTGGCCATACGGGGTCGTTTAGTTCTGTCTCTATCTCCGCCGCAGCCGAAAACAACCGTTAGCCCGCCCTTGCAGAAAGACTTTAGTGTGGAGAGAACATTTTTCAAGGCATCGTCGGCGTGGGCGTAATCGATGAAGACGGAAGCGTCATCGCTGTCGAGTTTTTCCAATCGGCCGGGTATTGTTCGCAGAGCTGATAAGCCGGCTGCTACTGTTTCCAAATCTAAACCGGCTGCAAGGCACAGTCCCGCTGCTGCGAGAGAATTGCTAACATTATATCGGCCAAGCAAAGGAGTATTCACTTTTTGTCTCCGGCCGGCATATTCCAAGGCAAAAACCGTTCCGCTTATATTCATCGATTCGATATGAGCAGTTAAATCAGCCGGTTCATCAACGGCGTACCATAAGATTTTGGCCTTGGTTTTGCCGGCGATTTGTTTGGCCTCCGGCGATTGTTTATTTAACACTGCGGCAGCGTCAGGTGAAAGAGTCTGAAAAAGTCTGGTTTTGGCGGCCAGGTAATCTTCTCTGGTTTTATGGTAATCCAGATGGTCGCCAGCGAGATTGGTGAAAGCGGCGGCTTTGAAGTTAACAGCCGCCAGCCGGTTTTGAGCAAGGGCGTGGCTGCTGGCTTCAATGACCATATATTTTGAGCCGGCCTTGACCATTTGCTCTTGTCCCTCGGCGATGGCCAAACAATCGGGGGTTGTCAGTGCCGCCTGGCAACTTTTCAAGCCGGTATCGTAAATGATTGTGCCGATAAGGCCGGACTTTTCGCCGGCCTTTTGAATTACCGAACGAACGAAAAAGGCAACAGTGGTTTTTCCGTTTGTTCCGGTAACGGCGAGGTTGGTTAATTGCGAAGCCGGATTGCCCCTGCTCGCCTGTGCCAGAATAGCTGCTGCTTTTGCAGAATCGTCAACGATTATAATTTCGCGGCTCGCGGCTCGCAGGTCGTGGGACGCTTCGCACTTCTGGCAAACGATATATTTAGCACCGCTTGCGACGGCCTGGTCGATGAAGTCGTGGCCGTCATAAACGGTGCCCTCAATAGCCACGAAGATATCGCCGGCTTTGACAAGACGTGAATCGATGCAAATGCCGGGCATTTTGTCTGTAGAAACCAGATTTAAGAGTTCGCCAAAAGTCATAAGCTTCCACGAAGAAGGTTTTTTACTTATTTTAGCCGGAAGAAAAATTATTGCGATGAAAAATTACAGTTTTGTGTTATACTTTTCAGCAGTGAAGCTTTTGAAAATCCCAGGGCAGTATTTTGAAGGGAGCTGGATTATGAGAGTTCGGTATCTTCTTGGTGTTTGCTTAGTGTTGGTAGCAGCTGGTTCGCCAGTGCTCCTGTCAGCGACAAACGGGGGCGAAACGGAATATTTTGCCGTGTTTATAGAAGGTAAGAAAGTCGGCCATGCGATACAGAGTCGGGTCGTAGCTGACGGGAAAGTAACTACCAGTGAAAAAGTCAACATAACGATGAGCCGGGGCAGTATTCCGGTGACCATCGATATGACGGAAACCAGTATCGAGACGACTGACGGGGAGCCGCTGGGTTTTGAGGCGGTTATGCAGCAGCTTGGTATAACGATGATGAAGGCGGCGGGGACAGTAAACAAGGAAGGAATGGTGAATCTCACGGACACTTCGATGGGATCTGAGCAGAAAAGGACGTTTGAGTGGCCCAACGGCGCAGTAATGGCCGAAGGCCTGCGTTTGCTGACATTAAAAAAAGGTCTGAGAAAAGGTTCGCAGTACTCGGCCAAGATATTCAGTCCGGGAATCTTGCAGGCTATTGACACTGAAATACGTATCGGGTCGAAACGAAACGTTGACCTGCTGGGGCGTGTCGTGGCTTTGACAGAAGTTGTGACCACCATTAAGATGCCGGGTGCAGGTGAGATTATCAGCACCAACTATGTTGATAAAGACCTTCGCGTGCAAAAGGTCATCACACCCATAGCAGGGATGCAAATTGAGATGGTTGCCTGCGCCAAGGAGTTCACGCTCAGCAAGAACGATGTGTTTGAAGTAATTGATAAGATGTTTTTGGCGAGTCCCGTGCCATTGGATAATCTCGGCTCGGCTAAATCGATTACCTATCACTTAAGCCCAACGAAAGAAACGGGTAGTTTCATAATACCATCCAACGACAATCAAAGCATTCGGCGGCTCAAGAATGGCAAAGTAATCGTGACGGTCAGGCCTGTAGCCGCGCCAGCAGGGGTGAGGTTTCCTTATAAAGGCAAAGACAAAACCATTCTGGAGGCAACGCAGCCCACGAGATTTCTGCAGAGTGACCACAAAGAGATAATTGCCCTTGCCCGTCGGGCGGTTGGTCGTACTAAAGATGCGGCTGAGGCGGTCAGGAGGATTGAAGCCTTCGTCGGCAAATATATCAAGAACAAGGGCCTGTCGGTTGGTTATGCATCAGCGGCGGAGGTTGCGGCCAGCAAGCAGGGCGACTGCTCCGAGCACGCGGTGCTTGCCGCAGCGATGTGCCGGGCCGTTGGGATTCCGGCCCAGATGGTTGTGGGAATTGCATACGTGGATGATTTTGCCGGTCGTCAAGGCTTTGGCGGACACGCCTGGACGCAGGCGTATGTGGGTAGTAAATGGGTCGGACTGGACGCGGCTTTTAAGGGTACCGGGCGAGGCGGCTATGACGCCGGCCATATTGCTCTGGCCGTTGGCAATGGCGAGCCAGCGGACTTTTTCAATTTAGCCACTACTTTAGGGCGATTCAAAATCGATAAGGTGATAGTCAACACAGAAAAGACTCAAGACTTTAAGGTTGTGTTTTGAGTCTTGTGTCTTATTCAAACTGGATGTCGGCGAGGACAAATTCGACATTGCTGCTTCCATTATAGGTATTAATCTGCGGCTGATAAGCAACATTGAAGAACTCGTGTTCAAGCAGCTTCTTCTCCAATCGCCCGAACCGGAAGCCGATGCAGCGGATTGCGGTTGTATTGTCGGTTATAGCAAGTTGCAAATGCTCGCCCCTCGTGCCGACCCTTCTCGGCGGGGAGGCAAGACGAACGCCTTTTGTTGCGAAAACCGGTCTGGGATTGCCC
>JAUVYZ010000121.1 GCA_030602845.1 Phycisphaerae bacterium
ATCAAAAACGCCCCGCCCCCGTAGCTGTAAAGTTTATACGGAAACCCCCACAGATTACCCAAACCAACCGCAGAACCAACCGCTGCAAGAACAAATCCGCCCCGCGTCCCCCAGCTTTCCCTGCGCTCTTCCAGAAGCTCAGCCATCGCTAATTATGTTCCCGTCTTCCTTGACCCCCCTTATGCTCTGTCGCTCTTATACCCTTGTGCTTTTATGCTCTTGTGCTCTTATGCCCTTACTTTCTATTCCAAGCAATTCCAGCGTATCGCGTTCAACGATGCTTCGAATGTTACCTCGCGGAACCGTCGGTAAATTCGTATCTGCTAAAAGCATATTAAAGCCAAGCAGCGTCTCTATGCACTCCCCCGCGTTGCCCGATGGGAATCCGCTGCCGAACAGCAGTTTACCCATCACCCCGCGTTCGTATGCCGGCACTACCGTATTGTAAACCTGCCAGACATTGCCGGGCCTTATCGTCAAATCCGCATACACATTTTCGTGTTTCGCCACCATCGACAATGTTTGCTCAGTAAACGGCATACCCATAGTTCCAATCACAATTTTCAAAGCCGGAAATGTCCTGGCAACCTCATCCAGAAGATATGGCTGAGCATAGTCCAGAATCGCATCAGACCCCAGATGTCCGCCATTATGAAAGAAAACCGGCCAGCCAATCTCTTCCGCCGATTCGTAAAACCGCATCGCCCTGCTGTGCGTCGGGTGAAAACCACGGCTCGAACAGTACAGAACCGCACCCTCAAGTCCCAGCTTCTCTTTGATACTTGTCAGGCTTTTAACGCTGATACCGTCTTGGATGGGTTCTACAACCGCAAAACCAACCATTTTTTCTTTATGTTTGCTCACATACTCGGATACTCTTTTATTGACATCTTCACTCGGCCCATCCGCAGTAGCCAGGACTATGCAGACATCTACCGTCTCCGCCGCCTCCAGATGCTCGGACGTCTCAACATCGTCGGCAGCACAATTTATATGTGTGTGGCAGTCAACTATCATATTCCGTTCCCTTTAATTATTTAGCCGCTGTCCGTAGCAGCCCAAAAAATCGCGATTTATAATAGCCCCCCAAATCCTCACCGTCAAGCACAATTATTCCCTTATCTATTCGCCCTCGTTAATGTGGATTACAGCTCAAATTGGCTAAAAAAACGTAAAATTTGTCTTCTCTTTGAATTTTTATCCCAGATTTCCCGGTTAGTTGGTGACAAACAGACAGGATTTTGATAGCATAGGGTCTATGGAGACCATTCAAGCCAGTTTTCGTCAGCCTTACCTGGAGAACCCGATGGGTGAGAGATGCAGAGATACTCTGAGCCTCAATTTCGACCGGTGTTTTTGCGGCTATTCTGGACGATAAGCCGTCGAGAAGCAGGCAGAAAGCTTCAGTTTTCAGGATGGACTTGATAGTCTATTGTAAATGAGTCTCCGTGGCGTAACGAGGTAAGGTCATATGGGAAATCGCACGTAACGGGATAACATGAATGATGAGATCGTTTATTATCAAATTGCTGGACTGGAAAAGACTTACACAATTGTTGTGCCTTGCTGTGGTGTGTTTGCACCTTGCCACCAGTGAGTCGAGTCAGGCCGAGGATGTGTTAACCTCTCTGGTGGGACGCTGGGATTTTGACGACGGCACGGGCAAGGACCTCTCGGGAAAAGGCGGCGACGCCGACCTGGGAGGGGCGAGTCTTTATACTCTCGGCGCGGGACGCAAGTGCCTGATGTTTATGCCCGACGCCGAGCCCATGCGGATCCCCACGTCGGAAAAGTCGCCGCTGGCCATCTCGCGCGGCACGGTCTGCATGTGGCTCAACATGGCATGGGACGGGGACACCATTTTGAAGTACAACAACGGCGCCGTTCAGTTCAAGGTCTACCGCCGCCATTTCCAGCCGCGTTTCAAGGGCGAGGGGAAGTTCAACTACTCAACCGGAATCCTGGATTACGACTGGCCAAAGTATGATATGCGCGAATGGGCATTCTATCCGCATGTAAGGGCCGCCGTCGGCGATTCTCAATGGCATCATTTTGCCGTGGCCTACGACGACGAATCCAAACAGATCATCGGGTGGCGGGATGGCGAGCAGATATCCGTCGTCGATCTGTCCACCGTGGCGATGGAACCCCTCAGGCGCGACGGTTTGGAGGAAATTGTCGTGGGAGAAGGGTTTGTCGGGTACATTGACGATATTCGCATCTACAACAGGGTGCTCACCGATGCGGATATGCTCAAGATATTCAACTCGACCAAGTCCGTTTATGCAGGCCGGCGCGACACGAATCCCACGGACAAGGAAATGGACGTATATAAGTATCGCAAGGAGGACCACAGTCTCTACCAGGCGTGGTTGCAATATCGTCCTTCTTCCGAGCGGCTCGGCGAAAACCTTCTGAAGCGCATCGTCGCCGAAGGCGCGAACTCAACCGTTCGGACGGCGGCGGCGGAGTTGGCCGACGCCGTGAAGTCCATGTTCGGCTTCAAGCCCTCCGTCGAAGCAAAACCCGGCAGCGATTCGAAAGTTGTCCTGGGAACAGCCGAAACGTCGAGTTGGATCCGCGACAGAGCCAACAAGCTGAAGCTGGATCGGATTAAAAACGACGGATTCATCATTAAAGCGGTGGAAGACGCCAGTGACACAACATTGGTCGTTGCGGGAAAGGTTCCGGCAGGCGTTATTTTTGGCGCATTCGACCTGCTTCGTCGCATCCAGATGGGACAGGATCCACGCAAACTCGACGTCCTGGAGAATCCGCAGATTCCCATCCGGATGGTCGACCATTGGGCCTACTTTCGCGGTTTTTTGGGCGACAAGTGGCGCGGGGGCGGACGCGACAACTCGATCTACAGTTGGGAGGAACTGCGCACGGGCGACACGAAGTTGATCCGCGACTGGGTGCGCATGATGTCATCCGCCGGTTGGAACGCCATCTGCCCGAGCGAGATCAACTGGTGCTACCGCAACAATTTTCTTGAGCATCTCGACGAGGTCGAGACCCTCGCCGGCATCTGCCGGGATTACGGGATCACACTCTATTGGAGCCCGAGTTACCTCCTCGCGCTCGAGCAAAAAACGGCCGACGCGCTCTACGCCAGGGTCCCCGACTTCGGCGGGTACATGATGAAACTGGGCTCCGAAAAACAAAACGGCGATCCACGTCCCAAGATGGTCAACCGGATTGCTGATAACCTGAAGCCTTATGGAGGCCACGTCCTGGTGCGCGCATTCGTCTATGGCAACTATCGCTATACACGCAAACCCTATCGCAACCTCATACCTTACGATATCTTCGCCCCGGAAGACGGCAATTTCCGCGACAACGTGGTCGTCGTTCCGAAGGGCAGCCCGCTGGACTGGGATTTCGCCGCACCTATCCCTGCGCTCGACGGCGCGATACAGAAGAACCTATACGGGAGCGAATTGGTCATCGCAAAATCCTGGCCCGTGTCATGGATCGAGAAGTGGAAGTGGTGGATGGAACAGGATAACTATCGAAATGGCCCCGGCAGCCTGAACAAATTCGACGTGGATTGCATCATGGGCGTCTCCATGATCAGCCCCTCGCCAGCCTGGACCCAGTGTCCACTGAATATGGTGAACTATTACGGACTGGGACGCCTCGCTTGGAACCCCGATCTCTCGGTGGATGACATTTACACCGAATGGATTCGATTGACCTTTGGCAACGATCCGGACTTGCTCAATAACATTAAAGCAATTCTTCTTTTGTCCGATGACGTGACTCGCAAATTATACATGTATCGTGGGTATCGAGGCATCTGGATCGACACCGGAGAAGACAACATGGTCCAGGGAAAAACCCCGCATACGGTCAGCCGCAAGGGCATTGGCGTCACGAGCCCAGAACTACGGAAGCGCCTGCTGGACCAATACGCGCCAGGATTGCGTGAAATCTACGGCGATCGCATCAAAGGCGAGGAGTTTCTCCCCTACTTTCATTTTGTGGATTACGACTACCGTCTCTCGAACGGGCGCACCATTATCCAGGACATTTACGCGAACTTGGATGAAGCCCTGAAAGGCGCCGAAAAAATGCCCGAGATATGGAAGAGACTAAAGGGCAAAATCGACCAACACCGGTTTCAGTACACGCTCGACAATCTCATCCACTACATAGAAACCGCGAGGAAAACGCGCAACAAGATGGTGGAATGCTTCGAAGAGAAAACTGGACGAAAATATAACAAAGCGGTGTCCGGCCTGGGCGACAAATCTGAACTCGAAGGAAAGCCTAAGCCAAAACCAAAGCCTTCCGAGTCCAGGTCCGAAGAAAAAGTCAACGGCGAGATCGTCGAGCAGGAGCTTTCTTTCCCTACTACGGGCAGTTGGAACAATTGGAAAGCTGTTAGCGTTGAAACGGAGCTTAAAGCGGGGGAAAACACCGTGCGCCTTACGGCCATCGGCTCAAGCGGCGGCAACATCGATTGTTTAATAGTAGATGGACGTTTACGTCTTCAAAGGCCCAAATGCGAATCACAGTCTATTAATTACAGCACGGTTTTTCTTAATCTTGCTCCTGGGCATAAGGATGCAAGGTGCCGGTGGATACTCGATACGTTATGAATTTCCAGCCCCGCTTAAGTAAGTAACAGGAGACACTATCATGAAGGAAAAAGTTAAGAAAGCAATTTCCCGCCGAACCTTTATGGGCGCTGCGGCCTCGACGGCCTTTGCCTTCTCAATTGTTCCCAGCAAGGTCCTGGGCAAAGACGCACCCAGTAACAAGCTGAATATCGCTGTCATTGGCGCCAGCGGTCGCGGCGGGGCCAATCTGAAAGGCGTACAAAGTGAAAACATTGTCGCCTTGTGCGATGTCGATATGGTAAGGTCCAAAAACAATATCAGGAAAAACTCCAGCGCAAAGCTCTTTCAAGATTTTCGCGTGATGCTGGATGAAATGGACAAATCCATCGACGCCGTGATTGTCTCCACCCCTGACCATACCCACGCAGTTGCCGTAATGGCGGCCATCAAGATGGGCAAGCACGTCTATTGCGAAAAACCGCTGGCCCATTCGGTCTACGAAGTTCGCAAACTCATCGAAGCGGCCCGCAAATACAAAGTCGCAACACAGATGGGCAACCAGGGTCATTCGAGCGAACATATTCGACTGGTATGCGAATGGATACAAGATGGTGCGATCGGCGATGTTCGCGAAGTCCACGCCTGGAGCAATCGTCCTCAGGGTGGATATGCTTTTCCATCGAGTTTGCCGCGGCCGACGGATACTCCGGCGGTACCTGATACGCTGGACTGGAAGCTGTGGCTTGGGCCTGTGCAGTATCGCCCCTATCATCCGATATATGCCCCGGTCTTCTGGCGCGGGTGGCTCGATTTCGGCACCGGTGCGCTCGGCGATATGGGATGCCATATTCTTGACCCTGCATTCTGGGCGTTGAAACTTGGCAACCCGGTCAGCGTTATAGCCGACACTTCATATAATCCCGGTATGGATTTCTGGGACACGGTCCTTGACGGATCCAAGAGTTGGAAATCCGAAATTGCCGACAATATCAAGGCAATGAAGAAAGAAACATATCCCGCCGCTTCGCGCGTAACTTATGAATTTGCGGCTCGCGGTGATATGCCTCCAGTGAAATTAACCTGGTGGGATGGCGGTATTTTCCCGCCGCCTCATAAAGATATGCCTAAAGGCTTTAACGGTAACGGGGCAATTCTAATTGGCGACAAAGGTACTATCAGACATGGGTCGCACGGCGCCAACGGTGCCAGAATAATCCCCGAAGAGAAAATGCAAGCGTATATTAAGAGCGGGCTGCCAGAAAAGGCTATCAAGCGAGTGCCCGGCCACCATCAAGACTGGATCAATGCCTGCAAAGGCGGCGATCCGGCAAGCAGTAACTTCGATTACGGCGGACCACTGACCGAGATGGTACTTCTTGGGGTTATTGCGATGCGTAACAGCGGGACGAAGCTACTGTGGGATAACGAGAAGATGGAGTTTACAAATAAAAAAACGACAGCTAACGAACTTATCAAGCCGGAATTTCATAACGGCTGGTCGCTGTGATTAATTGCAGAACTTCACGGAGTAACCTAAATGGATAGACGACAATTTTTGAAAATGGTATCCGCGTCTGTTTTAGCCGTAACTGGTATGCCTTCTATTGTTGATGCGCGAAAAAAGAGCAACAAACCCAATATTCTTTTGATCATGGCTGACGACATGGGCTATTCCGATATCGGCTGTTATGGCGGCGAGATCAATACGCCGAACCTGGACGGCCTGGCGGCAGGTGGGATGCGTTTTACACAGTTTTACAACTGTGCGAAATGCAGTCCGACCCGCGCATCTCTCTTGACAGGGCAGTACGACCAGGCGGTGGGGGTCAAGAACATGGAGAACGGTGCGACATTCGGCGAGGTGCTGCGTGGAGCC
>JAUVYZ010000092.1 GCA_030602845.1 Phycisphaerae bacterium
TAAGATTTTGATTATTACTTTTGCCGGCCCCGTAAGTTGGCCGGTGGTCGTACGGGGCAAGGGCGGGCTTTTGCTGGGTTCCGGTTTTGCGACCCCGCGCCAGTTGAGCTCAGGCTCACGCCTGAGTGGTGCGGGGCGAAACAGGGTTCGTCAAGCATAAGGGCCGGCCCATTTTGGTTTGAAAAAATTTTGAACAGGGACGTTTTTTAATGGCCAGTTGCTGTTTGCACAGAGTACGGATGGGGTTTCCATTTTGTGATATTTTATGCGGGTTCCCATTTTACGTTCTTTTTGCAAAATGGGGTCCCTGCAAAGTGGCGTCCTAATTCACAAAGGAGGGTGACGTGGCGGTTCGGGAAGTCGAAAACATTTTCGCTGATATACTTGACCGTGCAAAAGCGCTTGACCCGGCCAATGCCCGCAAGTGGTTCGAGAAGCTAACAGCCTTACATTTGGACGGCGGTTCACTCGGTGTTGGCTGTCCCAATGAGGCAACCGCGCAGTTTTTGTGCGATAATTGCAAAAGCAGCTTCACTCAGGCCGCTCAACAGGTGACCGGCCATCTTGTTACCGTAGATTTCAGCGTTGACCACGACGAAAAATCTCCGCGCCGGTCTCGGCGCTCCAGGCCTGGGCTTAAACTGCATCCTGATTATACCTTTGATAATTTTGTAGTGGGGCCGAGCAACCGCCTCGCTCACGCAAGCTGTGTTGCGGTGAGTCAGTCGCCGGGCAATACTTACAATCCGCTTTTTCTTTACGGCAATTCCGGTCTGGGCAAGACCCACCTTTTGCACGCTGTTTGCTGCGAGGCCGGGCAAAAATTTGATGAGACGGTAATTCAGTTGTTGAGCTGTGAAGATTTCGTCAACAGATTTATCAGGGCGATTGAGAAAGGAAATTTGGCCGGCTTTCAAAGCCAGTTTCGCACTGTCGATACGCTGGTAATCGACGACATTCAGTTCCTGCGCGAGCGCGAGCAAAGTCAGGAGGAATTCTTCCACACCTTTAATGCCCTTTACAACAACGGCAAACAAATCATCCTCAGCGCCGACAGCCCGCCCGGCAAGATACCTTCGCTCGAAGAGCGTCTTATCAGCAGGTTTAACTGGGGTCTGGTTGCCAGAATCGACCCTCCAAGCTACGAGACAAGAGTTGCAATCGTGCAAAAGAAGGCCCACCTTCGGGGCCTGAGTATATCCGATGAAATAGCTGAGTACATTGCCCGCAAAGTGCACGCACATATCAGGGACTTGGAGGGCGCTTTGACAAGTCTCTACGCTGTAGCGACCACTACGGGCAAGGAAATTACGCTTGGATTGGCCCAGAGGGCTTTGGAAGGGCAAATTAAATCAGCGGCCAGATATATAAGCATTACCGATATTATCGAAGTGGTAACCAGCCATTTTGACGTTCGCCTTGCGGATTTGCAGAGCAAAAAACGCAGCCAGAGCATTACCGAGCCGCGTCAGATTTGCATGTATTTGGCCAGGAATTTAACAAAACACAGCCTCGAAGAAATTGGCGGCCATTTGGGGGGGCGGGACCATACAACCGTTATGCACGCCTGCAGTAAAATTGGCGAGAGCGAACGCTCCGACCCCCAAATGCACGCGTTGCTGGCCGAATTGACAAAACAAATCACACAAACCTCGCAAGCCCCGTAAGACCAACAGCCGGCTTGCGGGGCAGGCTTAAACGCCAAAAAAAACTGTGAAAAAAATCACAGCCTTTTCATTCGTAGCTAAAGCTAACTCTAACTCAAGCCCTGCGTTTTCTTAACAAAGCCAACGCGCCTAAACCAAGCAGAAACACCGTGGCTGGCTCAGGGACTGCGATGGCCGATTCGCTTGAGCCATCGGGCAGGGCAATAATATGGACACCGATGCGCAAACCGCCGGTATCCAATTCATCAATCACACTTTGAAATGAGCCGCCATTGATTAAATCGAAGGCAATCGTAAACCATTCGCCGGGGTTGACGCCGCTATGCGGCCGGGGCGCATCACTGGCGAAAGAGAATCCGTCTGCGGTCTCAAAGGGTGGGTCAAGCAATCTGCCGGCTGGCAAATTACCTGGAGTTGCGGTCTGACTGAAGGATGTTCCGGGTCCCTCAGTTATGTCCGCAATGCCTAAAAGCAAGCCATCATCAAAATAAATTCTTGCGATAGAAGAATTGATCAGACTTTCATTATAAAATGTAAAATCAACCTGGCCTTGTCCTTCAGACACTTCAACGTACAGGTCCAAATCAGGACTGTTATAGTAACTGCCGTTATTGGTAAAGATTTCAAGCGGGTAAACCACGGCAGCGTGCGAAACACCGACCGGTAGGCCCAATAGAATGGCCACCAGGAAAGTAACCGCTAAATACCTCCTCCTCATTTTTTTCCCCGTACTCTTTTGCACGTTGCCACCGAAGCCTTATTCGTGCAGATAAAATCTTTAGTTTATGAGTATGCTTTACGCACCTTAAAAACCATTATATATCGGATATGGCAGTAAAGTCAAGAAAAACATGCCAATGTTGTTAAAGCCTTACTACTTTTTGGAGGTGTTTTCCCAAAAAAACGTGTTTTTGGCCCAAAAATCCATCGTTAGCTTTGCTTATAGCTGTGCAAGCGGATTCAGCCGCGGAGTCGGGTTTTACACTAAAGCAAGGTGATTTTCTCGGCCGTTCCGAAGTCGCCAGGCCGCGAAAATCTAAGCATCCGATAATAAGCGAATCGGCCTGCCGAATTCGCAGTTGAATTCAATACCAACTTTCCGCGAGTCCTGTGAGGATAAGAGAACTGACACGAACAAAAAGTTTGTGTAGCTTTTACGAAGGGCGGCAAAAAAAAGGCCGTGAGAAAGCTCACAGCCCTTTCATTCGTAACCAAAGCTAATCCTGATTTATTGCCTGCGTTTTCTTAACAAAGCCAACGTGCCTAAACCAAGCAGCAGCAATGTCGCCGGCTCGGGAACTACGGCCGATTCGCTTGAGCCATCGGGCAGAGCAATAATATGAACACCGATACGCATAGCGCCGGTATCCAATTGGTCAATCACACTTTCAACTGTGCCGCCATTGCTTAAATCGAAACTAATCTGAATCCATTCGCCGGGGTTTATGCCATTATGAGATGGTGGCGGTCCACCACCGATACAGAATTCCCTCGTCGTCACAAACGGTGGGACAAGCAGGTCACCGCCCGGCAGATCACCCGGGCTTACAGGATAACCAAAGTGTGTTCCGGGCCCTTCAGTTATGTAGGCAATCCCCAAAAAGGACTCCTCCTCATCCTCAAAATAAACTCTTGCCATAGAAGATTCGATTGAACTGGCATTGTGAAATTGAAAATGAATCTGGGGCTCGTTTCCTACACCAAACACTGCCACGTACATATCCAGGTCAGGACTGTTATAGTAAGGCCCGTTAGAGGTAAAGATTTCGAGCGGGTAAACCTCGGTAGCGTGCAAAACGTTAGCTGGCAAACCACATACACTGACCGCCACGAAAGCAATGATTAAACACACCCTTCTCATTGTTTGCTCCTCCTTGTAGCTCCAAAACAGTCTTTTATCACCCATTTTCCAGCCGCAATATTACACTTCCAGCCAGAACATTCCTATTTATAAGATTGAGTTTAAGGATTGGTAAGGTAAAAGTCAATAAAAAAAATGAAAAAATTTAAAATTTTTTATTTTTTTTTGCCTGAACAGGTAGTTTTTTCCAAAAAGCGCATTTTTGGGCTAAAAAGCCATCGTTGGTTTTTTTAGTTGCGCAGCCGGATTAGGCCTGAAAATCGTATTTTGGCACCGAATCGGGATTATTTTTTCCCCCGTTCCGGGATTGGCAGGCCGAGTTCGGTGAGGACCTTTTTCATATCCTCCCAGACCCTTTTGCGGTTCTCCTCTGAATAATTCCGCAGCAGATAGGCGGTATGATACGTCGGCATAAGTTTTATAGGTGCTCTGCCGAGGCCGGCATAGTATTCGTGGAACTGTCCCCGCAACTGGCCTATCGACTTGTTGGTGTCTAACAAAGTCCTGGCTGCGTGAGCGCCCAGAGCTACAATGACCTCAGGATTTATCACCTCAATCTGTCTTTGAAGATATGGCAGACAGCTTATTATCTCCTCCGGTCGAGGGTCGCGATTCTCCGGCGGCCGGCATTTCAAAATATTACCTATAAAGACGTCACTTCGTTTTAGCCCCATAGCTGCGATTACCTTATCCAATAGTTTTCCGGCCCTTCCGACAAAAGGTCGGCCCTGAGCATCTTCATCGGCTCCGGGTGCTTCTCCAATAAACATTATGCGGGCGTTCGGATTACTCTCACCCGGCACGGCATTGGTCCGCAGTGACCCCAGGTCGCATTTACGGCATCGGCGAACTTCGTCGGCGATTTTTTCAAGCTCCCCGGCTGCCTCGGCGACAGCCGCATTGTCCTCTTGCTCCGGCTGTTCGGGCACCGGGTTTTTACCCTTGACCGCAAAGCCGCCGGTAAAAAAATTCTCCATCTCAGTGTGCTGACGAACGACTTTATTAATGTCCACGTCTTTTTCCATCGCGGCCAATTGTAATGGCATCTCTGAAGTTACGCAATAAAAAAGGCGTCTGCTGAACCTGTATGTATTGTTACAAACCGTCCTGTGATTTTCTGTGAAAAAGGATGGTAAAAATCTAACGGGCCTTAACACAAAACTAACAAACCGCAGGTCTCAGTTTCTCGCACACTTATCTGGCTTGCCTGGGAAATACTTAGGCGTACGCTCAAACATATTCAATAGTTGCAGGGGGTTTCGGCGTCAAATTGTACAGGCAGCGGTTGACCCCCTTTATCCGCGTGATTCGCTCAGAAATCCGGTTGAGCTTGTCCCAGGGCAGCGGAGTAACAGTTGCAGTTCGGGCATCGACGCTCTCGATGCAGCGCAGGACAATAATCTGTCCGAATTCGCGTTTGTTGTTTCGGATGCCCGTTGCCCGGTCATTCAGCAGAACTGCCATATACTGAAACGCGCCGCTGTCGGCAAGTTCCTCTTCCACGATAGCCGTGGCGGTGCGCACGGTTTCGAGCCGATTTAGAGTTACTTCGCCGACAATTCGTGTCGCCAGCGCCGGGCCCGGAAAAGGAATCCGCTGCGAGATTTCAGCCGGTAACTTTAGAAACTTGGTTACTTCGCGAACATCGTCTTTTCGCAAGGTCTTAAGCGGCTCGATTACCGAGTAACCGTAAGCTTGCTCGGGGTCGATGCCAATCTGGGCCAGAATATTGTGCTGGCGTTTGATTCCCGCTACGGTCTCTTCGATATCTGTGAGAATCGTGCCGTGCAGTAAAAACTTTGCGCCGGATTCCCTGACAAGCCGGCCGAAAAGCTTTGAGTAAAACGTGTCCGTAATGGCCTGTCGTTTCTCTTCGGGGTCTGTCAAGCCGGCCAGTGCTGAAAGAAACTCTTCCCGGGCGTCCACCAGTTCGACGTCAATACCCATTTCGGCGAAAGTCTTAACAACCCGCTGTGGTTCACCTTTGCGCATCAGGGCATTATCAACAAAGACCGTTCTCAATTGGTTATCCAGGGCACGGTGTCCGAGCACTGTAACGAGGGAGCTGTCCACTCCGCCGCTCAGCGCGTTAATCGCCTTTGCCTCGCCGACCGTCTGCTTAATGTGAGCGATTTGTTCTTCTGTAAATTTTTTGCAATCCATTTCTCATCTCCTTACAACCATTTCTCAACTGACACTAAAAGCACTTGAATACTAAAATGTGTGAATCTAACACTTTTAACGAGAACCGTCGAGCGCTGCAAAATGGGAACCCAATATAAGTAGTCAATTTAAAGATTCACTGGTATTCGGCGCTGGGCCAGGTACTCTTTCATTTGCCTTATAGTGTATTTGCCGAAGTGCGCTATTGAGGCCACAAGAACGGCGTCCGCACCTCCCTCAACAATGGCTTGGTATAGGTGTTCGAGTGTCCCGGCGCCGCCGGATGCGATTACAGGCAGATTCACCGCATCGGCTATCGCTTTGGTCATTGGGATATCGTACCCGGCCTGTGTGCCATCAGCGTCCATACTTGTCGGCAGGATTGCGCCGGCACCTAAATCCTCAACCCTTTTCGCCCACTCGACAGCGTCGAGCCCTGCGCCCTCCGTACCGCCGCTGACCATAACTTCAAACCCCGAAGGCAATTTGGAATTATTACGGGTATCTATCGCAATAGTGATTTTCTCGCTGCCGAATTTATCTGCCGCTTCTTTAACAAGATCCGGATTACGCACAGCGGCGGTATTGATAGATGCTTTTGATACGCCCATATCCATCAACTCTTCAATTGCCTGGCAGTTTCTGATTCCTCCGCCGACGGTCAATGGCACTGTCGATGTCATCGCCTCGACGGTTCTTTTGACCGCATCAAGGATGGTTTTTCTGTTTTCAACGGTCGCCGTGATATCCAGAAATACTAATTCGTCTGCTCCAGCGGCGCAGTAAGCGGCGGCATTTTCCGCTGGGTCGCCCACGTCTTTTAGCCGGACAAAGTTGATGCCTTTAACCAATCGGCCGTCTTTCACATCCAGACACGGGATGATTCTTCTGTAATCCATATCGTTTCTCTCCTGAATTAGCTGATACTGATTTGGAGCAACAGTCACTTTTCTTCAGAAGGTGCCATAAAAAGCATCTCTACATCCTTAATCACCTTCGCATAACACTTGTCAACGCTTTTCACCATTTCATGAGGAACAATCTTTATTTTGGATTTTAAGGATTTACACTCCTGGTTGAAATAGTCTTGTAAGATGGCAATTTTTTCCCGGGAAAGCTGTTTCCTCTCATCAATAGGTCGGCATCCTAAAGCTATACAAATCCGTGTGGCTTCCGGTTCAAGTTTTCGGCTTAAGATATCCACTTCACATGTTTCATCACATCTCGTACACATCATCAGCCCCACCAATTCATCAAACTTCACCAGGGTGCCGCATCTGGTGCACTTGAGGTCAAAGTGAAAAGCAGGGTCTCCTTCCATGAAATTCCAGAAATGCTCTTCCTCATGACATGGTTCCAGAGGCGGCTTATTATGAAAGGTAAAGCAGGTAGATACCTTTCCGCAATGAAAACATTTTTTCATCACAATCAAACCGCTGGCAATATTAGCCATTTCCCAGAAGTGTGAGCATTTTTCTTTTTGCACATCTGCCCCACTTTAATAATGGGCCGGGTCTTTTTTATACGAGTCCCTGGGCCAGCATCGCGTTTGCAACTTTGATAAAGCCGGCAATATTGGCCCCGGCGACGAAGTTGCCCGGGCAGCCGTATTCTTCGGCGGCCTCGTAGCATTGCTTGTGGATGGCAATCATAATGTTGTGTAGCCGCTCGTCCACCTCTTCACGCGTCCAGGAAAGACGCAGCGAGTTTTGCGACATCTCCAGGCCGGATGTCGCAACACCACCAGCGTTAGCGGCCTTTGCCGGGCCATAGAGTATCTTATTAGTGATGAACTGTTCAATTGCCTCCGGTGTACTCGGCATATTGGCTCCCTCAGTGACAACATAGCAGCCGTTCTTGAGCAGTGTTTTCGCATCATCACCACTAATCTCGTTCTGCGTTGCACTCGGGAAGGCGCAGTCGCATTTAATGCCCCAGGGCCTTTT
>JAUVYZ010000217.1 GCA_030602845.1 Phycisphaerae bacterium
CACTTTCAGTATGTGTATGCTTTCGTGGATGTTGATATATGGAGAGCGATTTGATATTTTGTCTTGATTAAAAGGATAATAATTGAGCATGTGTTCTTGCGAATTTTCAATGTACGGTCCAGCCAAAACGGCGATGCCGATAACGGCTGCCAGTGCCGCTGTTAGGATTGTGATAAAAATCCTCTCGAATATTATTGCGATGACGGCGGCTACGGCTGCGGAAATCATCACTGAGGTGGTATTCCGGCTGATTATAAGAAATCCCAAAATACCCCCACCAACCACGCCTACAGCAGCGACCAAAAGTCTTCTGAGGCCAAGGCCGCCGAGCCAGACAAAGAGTCCGACTATAATGGCCGTCAACCCTGGGGCGATTAAAACTATGGGGTTGAGCCGTGTCGCCATTTGTTCAAAATTTTGAGCAATTTCAAGCATAGCACCTTTATTCTGGCTGCTGACTTTAAACTATTTATTTATCGGCCTATTTGCACAATTTCCGTTAAATAGCTGAATGTTTTGCAGATATGAGGCCAAAAACGCTGATTTTCCCCTCATAGAGCGGCCATAATGCGGATGAGAGGAGTCGAACCTCCACGAGCCGAAGCCCACAGGCACCTGAAGCCTGCGCGTCTGCCAATTCCGCCACATCCGCACGAATACGCAATTATCGGGAGTTCTCGCCGTTTCGTCAAGAATTTTAGCCCAGCACTAATTTTTGGGACCTCTATGTCCCAAAAATTAGTGCTGGGCAACGCGCCGGACATCGACGGACCTAAGCTCAATTGGTGCGGGACAAAACTGTGATGTCATTACCGGACGTCTGTTTGGGTTGACCCGTGTCTTTCGGGAAAATGAGGTCCGTCTCAAATAAAACCCGCGATTTTTTGCCTTTGGCAGTTTTTTAAGTATATTTTAATTAGTATATTTTAAACAGTAAAACCTCGAAAAGGGGAGGCGCTCTACACCTCATTTTTGAGCTTCTTACCCCTATTAAGTAAGTGCCGAACCCGGCAAAGCAGAACGCTCGTTGCGCGGCTGTTTGCAATTTACCGAGGTTAAAACCTGATAAATGGTAATACTTGAGGTAAGCGAATGGAATCTGCACAGGTTATCTCTAACATCTCTAAACCAGACGCCGTTCTTCTTTTCGGTGAATTTCTCGTCTCTAAGGGTCTATTAACCCGCAGAGCATTGGTCGAAGCGCTAAACGACCAGCGAGAGCGCGGCGGCCGACTCGGTGAAGTATTGCTCCGGCTAAGGATGCTAAGCGACGAGGATGTTACTCGCGCCCTGGCCGAACATCTCTCGATGGAGTACGTTCGTTTCGATGACATCAGCAAGATAGATATGAACATCGCCCGAATGTTGCCTGAGAGCGTCGCCAAGCGATTCTGCCTTGTAACCATCGGCGAGAAAGACAAAAAAATTATCGTTGCGATGGCTGACCCGCTCAATGTTATCGCAATAGATACAATCACACTGAAAATGAAGCGGCAGATTAAAGCAGTAATTAGTTCGCCTCAGGAAATTCGCCGTGCGATAGAGGTGATTTACCACGGCAGCGATGTTGAAGAACAGCGGCTTCGCGACATAGTAGAGCTCGAAGCCGGTGAAGAAGAAACACTTGAAGCTGATATGGCAGAGACGGATATCAGCGGCGAATTAGCTGCAACCAAGCCGCCTGTAATTCGCTTTGTTGATTTGCTGTTAAGCCAGGCCGTTAAAAGCAGGGCAAGTGACATTCATATCGAGCCGCAGGAGCATTCAATGATGATTCGCATGCGAATTGACGGCGTGCTTCGTGATATGGTCCCGCCGGCCAAAAAGATGCAGGCTGCGGTTGTCACCAGAATTAAGATTCTCTCCGAAATGGACATTGCCGAACGCAGACTGCCCCAGGACGGCCGATTCAAAATAAAGACCTCCGGCAGAGATATAGATGTCCGAGTATCGGTAATTCCAACAATATACGGCGAAAAAGTGGTGATGCGAATCCTCGACGCATCAGCCGTAAGTCACGACGTCGATCAGCTTGGCTTTGAACCCGAACTTCTCGAAGAGTTTAAAACCGTACTGTCACAGCCCCACGGCATCATAGTTGTCACCGGCCCGACCGGCAGTGGTAAAAGCACCACGTTATATGCAGCCCTGAATTACCTCAAAGACCCGACGAAAAATATTACAACTGTCGAGGACCCTGTCGAATACCGTCTTGCCGGGATTAACCAGATTCAAATCAAGCCCGAAATCAATCTCGATTTTGCAATATGCCTGCGGGCAATTTTGAGACAGGACCCCGACATAGTCCTAATAGGTGAAATTCGGGACAAAGAAACGGTCGAGATTGCGATAAAAGCATCTCTGACCGGCCATCTCGTCTTGAGCACCTTCCACACCAACGACGCACCCAGTGCGATAAGCAGACTGGTCTATATGGGAATTGAGCCGTTTTTGCTGGCTTCCACGCTGACTTTAGTCATTGCTCAGCGACTCGTGAGAAAAATTTGTACGCGCTGCAAAGAACGCGTAACCTTAAGTAAGGAAATCCTCAAGCATTTGCAAATTGCCCCGGAGCAGGCCAGGGACGCTATCTTTTACCACGGAAAAGGCTGCAACGCCTGTGGAGGGACGGGCTATTCGGGTAGATTGCCCGTATTTGAGTTCCTGGTTATGAACAACGATATCAGGGAAAAGCTCATTGCAGGGGTCAATGAATCGCAAATAAGAGCTCTAGCACGTGAAAAAGGCTATGGGGGGTTACTCGAAAGCGGCATAAGTAAAATGCTACAGGGTTTAACCACCGCTGAAGAGGTCCTTAGTGTAACATTCACAGAAAATGTAAAAGCATAGATGCCGGACGACGAGTATCGAGAATCGAGTCCGTTTTTTACTAAACTCAAGGTTTTCGGACGCCGATAACAAGGCGTAAAACGAAAGATGAAATACGCACCCGGCACTCACTTTGATAATCGGCCGCACGAAGGGCAAAGTGAGTGTTGGGTAAGCTTAATGTGATGAAAAACTATAAGTATATTGCTCGGGATTTGGCAGGGGTGCGAAAGGAAGGCCTCATACAGGCGGCCTACCCAAATGACGTACTTAGCTGGCTTCGCGAACAGGGCTTTACCCCTATCTCTGTTAACGAGATGTCCGTGCGCACCAAAGAAACCCGCCGAACAGCTCACCGAAAGCGAATCAAATCAGCAGACCTGGCGGCGCTTTGCTGGCAGTTGAACACAATGGTAGATGGAGGTATTCCCGTTACCACTGCTTTACAGGCCATCGGCGAAGACATAGAAAATCTACAGCTTCAGCAAATTCTACAAGAGGTCCTGGAAAAAATGCATAAAGGCCAACCTTTATCGGATTGTCTCTCGGAATATCCGAAGGTTTTCAACCAGCTGTGCTGTGCGATGATATTAGCCGGCGAAACCGGCGGTAATCTCGCCGAAGCACTCCGCAGACTGGCGGAGTATTTCGACAATCGCGATAAATTGGCGAAAAAGGTCAAAGGCGCGATGGCGTATCCGGTCTTCGTATTCACATTTATTATCCTGATAGTCATATTCATAATGGCTTTTGTTGTTCCGCGATTCCGCACAATGTTCGACCAAATGGGCGCCGAGCTGCCAGCTTTTACGAGAGGCTTTATGGGTGTTTACGATATGCTGCGCTACAATCTGATTTATATTATCGGCTCTGTGCTGCTGATAATCACTTCCGCAGTTCTCACCTACAAAACCAAAAAAGGCCACTATTTATTTAGCAGAATCGCCCTGGCCATACCCTTGTTCGGCAAGGTACTCAGCCAGGCCTTCGTCGCAACGTTCTGCAAAACAATGTCAACGTTAATTGCCGCAGGCGTTTCGGTGCTTGAGGTATTCGATATCCTCTCTACGATGAGCGGTAACGATATTATAAAGTCAGCGATAACGCAAACAAGAGAGCGAATTGTCGGGGGATCAAACATCTCCGTGAGTATGGCCGAGACCGGCTTCTTCCCTAATCTGCTCATCAAAATGATGCAGGTCGGCGAAGAAAGCGGCTCACTGCCAAAGGTGCTCGACAGAACCGCTATCTATTACGAACGAAAGGTCGATTCCCTGATAACCACCTTGATGAGCTTGCTTGAGCCGACAATGATTATAGTAGTTGGTGCGGTTGTATTGGTGGTAGTTCT